>JBJONI010000101.1:0-11510 GCA_046051915.1 Pseudomonadota bacterium | reverse complement strand
TCGACGAACCCGGCCGAGAGGATCGGGAACCGACACGCGCTGCGGGGGTCGAGGTTGTGGGCGTCGAGGTGGAAGGCAGGGGCATACCGCTCACGCTTCCACTGGTTGCGTGTCCACAGGGTGAGGAACCGCCGCACCCACGAGGCCAGCGTTCGGCGGTCATGGTGGGGGAACGCGGTGACGAGGTCCCGCCAGATCGCGACCGGCGTGGCGTGGTCACGCACGAGTCGGCGCTCGATCGCGTCGAGCACGTCGTAGGGCATCAGGTCGGCCTCATCGGTCTGATGCGCCGCGGCGGGGCGTAGCTCCGCGGTCGGTTGTTGCGCGTTGACCGTGGCCAGGGCGGGCAGCGGCCCAAGGCCCGGGACGCCGTGGACTTCGGCGTGACGCAGCCATCGGCGGACAAAGGCCTTGTCGATGCCCGCGATCGGCGAAAGGCCGCCGGCGGTGTCGCCGTCCATCGTCGCGTAGCCGACAGCGGCCTCGGACCGGTTGGAGGTGGCGAGCAGCAGCTTGCCCTCCGCGTTGGCGAGCATCCACACGCCCGGTGCGCGGACCCGCGCCTGGATGTTCTGCAGGGTGACGTCGTCGGTCTCCCAGCGGAGGGGCCGACCGAGCGCTGCCTCCACGCGCGCCGTCGCCCCGGCCACGAGGTCGTCGACCGACCATCGATGGTGGTGGGCATGGAGCCCGGCGGCGACGGCGGCGGCGGCGTGCTCGGTCACGGCGCCGCTGTTGGACGTCGCCTGGTAGACGGTGGTCAGCGCGGCGCGGACGAGGCCGTCGGCATCCTCGGGGCAGGGGAGGTGCAGCGCCTCGGCCGTCGCGGCGAGGCCACGCGCCCGGGTGGCGAGGTGGACCGCGGCGGCGGCCAGCGTCGCACACACCGCCGAGTCCGCACCGCCGGACAAGCTCACGACCCACCCGCGGCTTCCGCTACGGCGCGCATGGTCGAACAACCCCAGCGCGACAGCCCGCGCGACGTCATCCTCGTCGGAGCTGGCGTCGTGCGCGGGGATCGGGGTGGTGGCCGAGGTCCGGAGGACGGGCCAGGCGAACGGCACCGAGACGACGTCTTGGGTGGCGAGGTCGACGCGGAAGCTCGCCGACGCGGCCCGTTGGCTCCGCAGGCTGGCGAGGTCGACGGTCGCGAGCACCACGTCGTGGTCGACGAACCCCAGACGCTCGCCGCGCGCCCGCATCGTTCCGCCCACGGCGATACGGCTACCGCCCTCGAAGATCAGACGGCCTGCCTCGTTGCCGACCAAATTCGCGAGGGCGTAGACCGAGAAGGTGGCCCGGCTCCCCTCGAGGACGAAGCGGTCGCGGATGGCATCCTTGCCGAGGGCGAAGGGGGAGGCGGAGGGGTTGAGCACGACGTCCACGCCGTGCTGGGCGTGTCGCGCGCTGACCCGGTCGGCGACCCACGCTTCCTCGCAGATCTCGAACCCGAAGCGGACCCCACCGACCTCGAAGCAGCGGTCGCCGATCGGCAAGCGGTGGTCGCCGATCGTGAGGTGCGTCGCCGTGCCTCGCGGCCATGGCTTGAACCAGCGTGGCTCGTAGAACAGGCTGTCCCCGGCGAGGTCGCCCTTCGCGGCGAGGCCGACGGGCCGGCCGTCGACGAGCAGCACGGCCGCGTTGAGCATCGCGCCGTGGGCCCACACCGGAAGCCCGAGCGCGACGACGAGCCCGTGGGTGTGGGGGGCGATGGCGTCCACGACCGTGCGCCACGCGGCCTCCGCGAGCCACACGGCACCGAACGCGTCCTCACAGCCGTAGCCGGTGACGCACAGCTCGGGCAGCAGCACGACAGACGCGCCCTGAGCGCGCGCGTCCGCGATCGCCGTGACGATGCGGGCGGCATTGCCCGACAGGTCGAGCGGAAGGGTCGACAGGGTCACCGCGGCGAGGCGTAGGGTCGTCATGGGGGGCCGGTATCGCGGCGTCCTTGCACCGGCCGAGACAACATGAGGTTCGTTGCTACCCGTCTGGTAGGGTTGGCCATCGTGGATGGAGGGCCGATGGGTCGCAACGACAAGACGAGGCGCAGGGCTTTGAAGGAGCGGCGGCGCAAGGAGAGGGCGGAGGATGTCGTCTGCCAAGCGGAGGGCCGACTGCCGTCTCGGTTCGCCTCGGGCGTGGCTGAGACGCGCGACCCGAGGACGCGCTGGTCGAACCTGCGGACGAGACGGGAGGGGCACCCGTTGTCCCTGGTTCCCACGGGGATCGTGGTCCCCGTGGATTTCGCGGCGGACGACCCCGTGGGGCAGGCGCTTGCCGGCTTGCAGCCGACGGTCGAGGCGTAGAGGGGGCAGCGCTTTCGGGACCACGCCTCCGCCTCTTCTTCCTTTTTCTCGGCAGGGTCGGCGTAGGTAGGCGTCCGTCTCAGAGCCCTTCCCTTCCGCCGCCAACGCGTGTGTGGCGGGGCCGGTCGTGCGGTCGAGCCATCGGAGCCGGAGCAGACTCGACACGCGTTCCTCGTGGATCGAGACACGATGTCCTGGCGGACGTCAACGCTGTATCGGCCTGACATCTCACCTCAACCGCATGCTCCACGCCAACACCTCCAGCGCCGCGGCGCCGTCGCCGCGACGGAGGCAGGCCTGGGCGAGCGCGGCACCTGAGGCGGGCGCGTCGGCCGATAGGTGCAACGGGGTCGGGAGCGCGCCCACCTCGCTGCTTCGTAGGGTGCTCAAAACCGGCTTGCCGTCCGCATCTTTGAGGGGCCGACCTCCACTGTCGAGCCAGCGCACGTCGAGCATCACCGGGGTGAGCGGGCCCGCGAGGCGCACGCTCGCCTCGACGTCGAGGGCCGCGGCCGCAGGGACGGGCGGGAGGCACACCATCGGCCGGACGCCGGCGGGAGCCTCGATGCGCGCCCCGCCCTCGGGCCGCTGCGTGATCGACGGGCCCTGCGGCGGCAACGAGAACAGCGCCCCCACCCCATGAGCGGTCAGTGTGGCGTCGAGCGATTGCGGAAGTTGGCCGAGCAACTTCGGGGTGGCTGGGGGCTTGGCGTTGACGGGAGCGGTCGGCTCGTCGGGTTCCCGTGTGGGTGGCATCGGGATCGGCCGCGCGAACCACGCCTCGGGTGGAATCGTCGATGCACCCAAGGTGCTCGCACCCACCGCGACCCACCCATCGGGCGGCGCGGTCACCTCCAGCTTGACGCTCTCGGGCCAGGCCGCGACCGGTGTGGGCAACGCGAGCGTTTGGGCGCCCGAGGCGCGCAGGGGGAACGTCCCGACCACCGCGTCGTTGACCAGCACGCGCACGGTGGCGGCCGTGCCGTGGAGGAACGGGTAGGCGACGAGGTGGAGCGTGTCGGCGTCGACCGCGAGCCCCTTGGCGACGCGAGGGATGAACGTGAGGACTTCTCCGGGCTGCACCCAGGTGTGCCCGAAGCACATCCGACGGCTCCGGAGGTTCAGCGTCCAGGTTTGTCCGTCCGCGGGGACCCTCGCGGCGGCCGTTCCCGCGACGCGCTGGGTGACTTGTGGGAGTCGCCCCTCGCCCGGCGAGGTCCCCGGCCAAATCTCGAGCGGTACGCAATTCACGAACCGGTTGTCGTCGATCGCCGCGCGCAGACGCGCCTCGGTCAGCACATCGTGCGGTGCCGGGACGGCGAACGACAGGACGTCCGCCGAAGCCGTTTGCGGCGCGGACAGAGGATGGCTGACCCATTCCGGCGTCGACCGCACATCGAGGCCGCCGGAGACGGGCTGCAGGTCGGGGCGGTCCCCGAGGCGGCCGACCAAGACCGACGGCAAGCCCGACACCGGCTGCAGGAGCAGCGACCGCACGAACACGTCGCCGCCGCCGGGGGCTGCCTTGAACGAGACCGAGAACGGAGGCGTTCCTGCTGTCAGGGGCACGTCCGCCATCCAGAGGTGGCCCCATCGCGTCAGCGGCACCAGCGTGTCCTCGACGAGAAGCTGCGGCCCCACCGGCCCGTGGGTCTTCGTCTCGACGAGCAAGACCTGCAGCCGCGCGCCCTCGGGGATCTCGGGCACCTCGTCCCAGACCAACTCGAGGGCCCCATCCGCGGGGATCCACCAAGCGTCCTGCGTCGCGTCGGCGTCGGCGAGGCTGCTCCACCGGCGGGTGTGAGGCGCGTCCTGCGTCCAAGCGACCGCAAAGTCGGCCAGCGTCACGCCGGTCGCGCCGGCGGGCAGGGCCACGAGGACCTTGTCGGCGCCATGCTGGAACCGCCCGGTGCAGGGCGTGTCGTCCTTGATCGGTGCGTTGCCGGGGAGCGCCCGCCCGCGAAAGGTCAGGGTCAACGGCGACGCGTTCCCGAAACCGTGGCTCGACAGGAACGGGTCGGCGAGGAGCTTGTTCGCCTCGACCTTGAGGTGCACGAGGCACGGGTTGGCGGTCGTCTGAAGGGCCGTGAGCTTGGGCGGGGACGTCGGACCCGTCCGCGTCACTTGGGGGGGCGGAATCGGGACGGGGAACGCGGGGAGAGCGCCATCGCGCATCAGGTCGAGGGGGCCGATCGCCGCCGTGAGCGCGGCGGTGAAGGCGTCGCGTCCCGCGGCGTTCATGTGCCCCTCGTCGAGCCACGCCTCCGCCGACACCGGGACGCGTTCCAGGTCGAGGAACCCGGCGCCGTGGTCGCGCAGCCACAGCGCCATCCGATGGGTGACCGCCGGCGGGGTCGCGAGGCTCGCCATCTTCTGGGGGACGCTCACGACCACGAGCCGCGCGCCATGTTCGGCGCACAAGGCGACGAGATCGGGGAGCAACGAGGAGGCGATCGAAGCGTCCGCCGACAACCCTCCGGCGGCGCCGCCTCCTTCGACCACGGGGATCATCCGGGCGTTGAGGACGAGGTTGGATCCAGCGACCTCACCGAACACCGCGTCTCGCGCTGCGTCCATCGCGGCGTCGGGGTCGGCGGCGTCGACCCCCATCGCCGGTCGTGATGTCCACCACGACAGCCAGCCGTCGCGGGCCGTGCGCGCGCGCGCGACCATCCGGTCCCATGCGGGCCAGGCGCCTGCTTTGTCGAAGACCTTGGCGTCGAGCACGGGGTCAGGCGCGGTCAGGTGTTCGAGCAGCGTGGTGAGGCGCTCGCCCTCCGGCGGGTCGGTCTCGAGCAAGTGGGTCGGCGACACCGGCAGGAGCACGAGGCGCGGTGTGTGGCCGCGCCCGAAGACCGAGTGCTTGAGCGCGGCGTACAGGGTCGGTGCGCGGGCCGCGGGGATGCCTGCGGCTGCGATCCGATCGCCGACGTCGAGGGTCTTGGCCACTTCGTCAAGATCCACGGCGCTCATCGCCTGGCTGTTGCCGAGGACGAGGACCTCGGGTTCCGTCGCGAGCGCCTCAAGGATGCGCGTGGTCGTCACCGACGGTGGCGGAGGCGTCCAGCCCTGTTCATCGGCAAAGAACCCACCGAACGTCAGAACGGCGAGGACCCATGCGGCGGGGACGATCCAAGGCAGCACGCGCGGCAGCATCGCGCCTCCGTGTGGGGTGTATCGCGGACGGTGTAGGGTCGCTGGCTGGGCGCGCGGCATCGTCGGTGCTACACGCCCGCCGCCGTGTGTTTCGCGGCCGAGGAGGCCGGATGAGCCAAGACGCTGTCGTTGTCCCTGGGACCCAAGCGGGGTGGCGCCTCGACCGCGTGCTCACGAGCCTCCCGTCCGTCGGATCGCGACGTCGAGCGCGCGAGGCGGTCGAGACCGGGAAGGTCTTTGTGGACGGCCGCCTGATGAGCCCCGAAGAGGCGGGGCTCCCGCTGCCGGAGGGGGCACGGGTCGAGGTTCGCTGGAACCGTCCGGGCACGGGTGCGGAGCGTCGCAAGGCCGAGGTCAAGCTAGAAGCTGCGGGACTTCGCATCCTGTACGCCGACGAAGCGATCGTGGCGGTCGACAAGCCTCCTGGGTTGCTCACCGACGTCGCGGACCAGAAGCAGGCGCGCGAGCGTGACAGCGTGAAGAAGCGCCTGGCGGCATGGCTCGGCGCCCAGGGCAAGGACGCTCATGTCTGCCACCGCATCGACCGCGACACCTCCGGCGTGGTGTTGTTCGCCACGCACGACCGCGCCGCGGAGGTGTTGCGGGAGCAGTTCGCGAACCATCAGCCGACGCGGACGTACCGCTGCTGGGTGCATGGTGTGGTCGAGGGCGACGCCGGGGTGTGGGAGGACGCGACGCGCTGGGACCGCGACCAGCTGCGGCTGGTGCGTGTCAACCCGCGTGCGGAGGGGGCGATGCCCACCCGTGCCTTGTGGCGTGTGGCCGAGCGTTTCGCCTGTGGCGTCACGGCGCTCGAGGTGCAACTCGACACCGGCCGGCGCAACCAGATTCGGCTCCAAGCCTCGCTCCGGGGGCATCCCCTGCTGGGCGAGCGCGTGTACCTGCCTCCGCGGTTCTCGTTCGGCACGCTGCGCCTCCCGCGGCAGGCCTTGCACGCGGCCTCGGTCGTGATTCGGCACCCAACGCGGGGTGGCGAGGTCCGGTTCGAGGCGCCGCTGCCCGCCGATCTTCGCGCGCTGTCCGGGCGCTTAAACCAGATGCCGCCACCGGAACCCGTCATCCGTCGCCGCCGCTACGAGGTGGATGACGACGACGACAGCACCGAGGATACGCCGCTCAACGGCGGCGGCGGCGGAGCAGCGCGGCGAGCGGGGCCAGGGCCCAAGCGCCGCTGACCGGGGTCGAGCTGGCACATCCGGCGCAGCCGCCGCTCGCCGTCAGGGACCCGCCGGGGTCGACGGCGCCCGGATTCTGCTGCTCCAACGTCGCCTCGCACGACTTCTTCAGGTCGCGGTCGGGCGACTTGACCTCCGCCGTGACCGCGGCGGTGTTGAACCCCGGACGCGTCCAGCCGAGCCAATCGGTGCCATCGGTCGCGTAGGCGGCGTAGTGGAAGTCACCCTCGCCGTACGCGCAGCCGTCGGTCGCTGTCGCCGTCTCGCCGAGCCCGATCGTGCTCGTGCGGTAGACGACCAGACCGTCCGTCGGGCCGGTCGGGGCGCTTCCTGCCTTGCGAACGATCACCACCTCCGTGACGGGGTCGTGGTAGGGCATGGTCCAGGTGAGCGTGGCCGTCGTCCCGCTGATCGCGGCGGTCATCGCGTTGATCCCCAGCCGGTTGTTCGGCGTCGCCGGCGCGTACACGCAGACGTCGTCGATGTTCCAACCGCCGAAGCCCACGCCTTGGTCCGTCTCGATCTCCCAAGCGAGGACGACACTCCCGTCGTCCGCGTAGCCTTCGAGCGGAACGACGTGGTCCGCCCACGCGTCATCGACGTGGTGGGCCGATCCCGCCGTGTCGCCGGACTTGAAGTTCTTCCACACGGTCTCGTCGTCGGCGAGGATGCGCGCCTTGTCAAAGGTGCCGTCCTCCACCCCGAGCCAACGGTTGTACCGCAGGTAGACGTCTTCGTAGTGACGCGTCGCGAACGCCGGGCTGGTCAGGCGGTTCTGTTTTCCGTCCTGGTACAGGCCGTTGTAGTTGTCGCCGCCGAGATCGTTGCCCCATACGTTCGTCCCGCTCGCGGCTTGCGTCGGGTCGCCGCCCAGACCTTGGGGCGCACCCCACATCCAGTCGTTGGCGCCTTCGGTGGCTTGTCCAGCGATCAAGGCGGACGTAAAGCCGCCGTCGTTGTTCTCGAACCCGAAGCAGTCGACCTTCAGGCCTTCGCCCACGATGAACGTGTAAGGGCGAATCTCCCCATCGAGCGGGGCGAACGCGGCGGCGCCGCCGTCATCGGCAATCTCGACGTAGTATTCGACCGCCGTTCCGAGCGGCTGACCCGGGATCGCACCGGAGACGTCGGTGCCTGCGACGGCGAGGTCGACGTCCTTCCAACGGGTGTCCCCGATCACGCGCCAGTGGAGCGTCGCCGTTTGGGCGGCGGCGTCGAAGCAGGCGGGCGCAGGGCTCGAGACGCTCAACGTGATCGGCGCATCGGTGTCGGCTTGGGCGTCGGTCACGGGGACGTGGTCGACGAGCAGGCCTTGGTAGCCCTGTGGACCGAGGCCGTGCAGGCCAAAGCCCTCGATCAACGCACACTGGTGCGGTGTTCCGTTGCGGAGGTCGCCGTCATCGTCGTCCGCGAGGATCGCTTCCGCGTACGATCCCGGGATGTCGGGACCGCCCCGCAGCATCTCGAGGAAGATCGCCGTGATGACGCGCTTGCCGTCCGCGGCGCCGAGATCGGCTTGCAGGAGGAGGCGGCTGTCCCACATCGCGCCGCCGAAGATCAGGCCGTTGTAGTGGATGTAGTTGGGGTCGGGGTTGAAGTCGTCGGGGTAGCGCGCGTTGTTGTCGAGGTTGCGCAGCGGGCCGTTGGTCCCGGTGAAGAACCCAGGCGCGAGGCGGTTGTCGTCGGTCATCAGCGCCGAGTAGAAGTCGGCCGCG
This sequence comes from Pseudomonadota bacterium, assembly GCA_046051915.1. Taxonomy (GTDB): domain Bacteria; phylum Myxococcota_A; class UBA796; order UBA796; genus JBEIFN01. The sequence continues at coordinate 3,134 of JBJONI010000101.1, read as the reverse complement.
CCCTCGCCGAGGCTGCCGTCGTAGGTGCCCGTACGGATCGCATAGGTATGAAACCCGTGTCCCCACTCGTGGTAGACGACGTCGGCGAGCCGGCCCGTGTTCTGGCAACCGCCGCCCGACCGGAAGAAGTTGACGCTCGACCCGTCGAAGTACGCGTTGCAGACGTCGTTGATGTTGACGTTGGCGTCGCAGCGGCTGTTGGCCCATTGGTTGCTGCGGTCGAGCGTCTTGGCGTACTCCTCGGCGGCATAGACCGCGTAGTACGTCGTCAGCGGGGCCTGTCGCGACCCGAACTCCGCGCTCGTCAACGTGGTCGTCGCGGCGGCCGCGATCTGCGGGTTGACGTCACCCATCTGGTCCCGGACGCGGACCCGGCTCCCGTCGAGGTCGATGGTGAATGGGCCGCTTCCCGTCAAGCTGAAGTTGCCGTCAGCGTCCGTGAACGTGCTTCCCCCACCGGAGACCTTCACGAAGGGCATCGGCTCGGTGATCAGCGTCGTCAGGAGGCGGTCATCACGTTGGCCGAGGATTTGGCCGTCGAAGAACCGAATCTCGTTGCCCTGATGGAGCAACCGCCCTGTGGCGGCGTCGACCCAACTGACCCACTGGCCGAGCGGGCTCTCGGTCCGCGTGCGGACCTCCCACGTCGGGATCAGCTCCCAGGCACCATCGACCTCCGTAGGCACCCACACGGCGCGTGCCTCGCCACGAAGGTGCGCTGCGAGGGGCGCGTGGCCCTGCTGTTCGGCCGCGAGGAACGCGGCGTCGGTGGAGATGGCGAACCCGCCGCTGGCGGGCGCGTTGCGCACCGCACGGCTGCCGACCATCACGAGGTGGCCGGAAGCGACGCGCAGCGTGATGCCACCGTCGTAGACGGGGACCCCGTCGCGCGTCAGGTCGACGTCGACGTACCAAACGTCGGTGTCCTCGGCGTAGGCGACGCCGCGCAGCGCTGGCGCGTAGCCGGACGCCCCGAGCAACGCCTCGTGCGCCGCCACGAACTGCAGCGCGAACGCCCCCACGTCGTCGGCGGAGGCGGTCGGTACGGCGATGCCGCCGCCCCACATCCGGAACGGCACGCCTTGCTCGACGTCCCATTGGGCCTGCCAGCCCGCGCCCTCACCCGCCGTGAACTGCGTCCAAGCTGGGCTGCGGCGGAGCGCCTCGGACGCTCCACGGTGCTGCGCCGGCAGCCGGACGGGCACGTCGCCCAGCGTCGTCGACTCGGGTGGCCGGACGGCCAGCGCGACGGGCAGGGTGGCGAGCGCCAACGTCAAGACGCGGCGGGACAGCGAACGCATGGGACCTCCGAGAAGACCGGTAGCGTACACCGGACACGGCACCACCGTTGCGCGCTGACGTCGCTTTGACGTCACGGGCGGCTGGGCTGACGTCGTTTGACGATGCCGAACGAGGGCATCGTCCGTACGTCACGCCGCCAAGAACGTGCCATGGTAGGTTTGCGGCATCATACGGCCGTACCATACCCGCGCGACGGGGCCGTCGGAGACATGCTCCCCATCCAAGATCACGGTGCAAGACTGCTGCCGGCGCGGCGACCACGTGCGCGCGAGCAGCCATACGGCGTGCTCCTCGCCGCCGGGCTTGGGGACGATGACCGGTTCCGACACGGTGGCGCCGCGTTCGGCGAGCCAGACGTCGTAGGCGCCGCGTTGCGTGTCGTAGGCGGCCACGCCTTCGCGCCGTTCGAGCGAGGTGAAGTGGCCCCACGCGTGTCGGTGCTGGGTCCCGAGCCATTGCGGGTGCACGCCCGCAAACTCCATGCGCTGGCCGGGGTTCGCCACTTCTGTGGCGCGGCCTGTCGCGAGGTCGATCGCGAACCTCGAGACGTACGGTGGGTCCATCGGCTCGCCGGTCGCCATCTTGCGGAGGTTGGCGACGTCGTCGTACCGACAGACCTCCAGCCGCACCGTGCCCCCGTCGTCCCAAGCATTGAGGAGGTGCCAGGCCCAGAAGGCGTCCACCTCGGACCGCACGACCCGGCTCGGGTCGGCGAGGTCGACGACGAGAAGGGTGGCGCCGAGGTTCGGCTTCCAGTCGAACCACGTGTGGAAGTCGCCGTGTTGAAGGATGGCGTTCTGCAACTTCAGCACCGCCGGGCCGACGACGAACACCGCATGTCGCGCCGTGATGCGGAAGTCGTGGACCATCGCGCGCCACGGCAAGTCGACGTGGCCGAGCGTGCGCGGCGGCGCCCCGTCGGGGAACACCACGAGCTCAAGGCGCGGCTTGGGGAACCACACCTGTCCAAAGCCAAAGGTGGCGCGGTGGTGCGGCGAGCGCTGGGGATGCGCAGTGAACGCGCGTCGTAGCACGCCGAAGTCCACCTCCCCCTTGACCGCGAGGGTCTCGGGGTCGATCTCGAGGGGCAGCGCGGCATCGTGCAGCGTCAGCAGCCGGTCGCCGATCTGGAAGGGCGCGGTGTTCCCCGTGTTCTTCGCGACGCCGAGCATGCCGTGGAGCAGCCGCCACCCCAACGGTGCGGCGGATTGGGTCAGGAGCGAATCGGCGGCGTCCTCGGCGAGGAAGAAATCACCTTGAACCTCGCGCATGGCGCCCAGCGCCCGGCCGTCACCCAGAAAGCGCGTCGCGGAGGTGTGCCCCTCGGCTTCGAACGGGTGCTGGATGGTCGCCCCAAGGCGCTGAAAGCTCGCGGGCCCGGACCGATAGTCGGTGCCGACGAGGTCCCGCGGCAGCCTGCCCTCAACGTGCAGCGGTCTCCAGCCCGTCGTCAAGCCTTCGGTCGCCGGCGAAGCGGCGCTGCGAGGGCGGGCGGCGAAGCGCGAGAGCGCGGGGGCGGGTGCCCGGTTGGAAGAGGGGATGGGGCCTTGCATGGATCGCAGGGTGGAGGGATCTCCACGCTAGCACCGGCGGCAAACGGGACAACGCCGATTTTTTCGCAACGAGGCCGAGGCAAGGTCCTACGCCGCTTCTCGCGCGATCCATGGCTCGATCCATTGAGCGATCCACAACCTCCGCGATGGCGCGCATGCCGTCGCGGTCGGTCGGTGCTACCGCATCGGTGGAGACGCGATGCGCGCTGCGGACCTGCCAGCTTGGACCTCGAACCGCCCCCTGCGCTGGGCGAGCTGGGGGACCGTTGGCGCCGCGGG
>JBJONI010000100.1:0-5086 GCA_046051915.1 Pseudomonadota bacterium | reverse complement strand
ACGACGGACGGACGGGGAGCTTGCCATCGGCGGTGGCCAGCCGGCCGTACAACTCAGGCCGTCGGTCCCTGAAGAATCCCCAATTCCCGCGGCGTCGCGAGAGGGCGTCGAGGTCGAAGGTGTGGAGGATCACGCCCTCCTCGTCACGACCGAGCTCAGCGACCTTGTCGCCTGCGGCGTCGGCAATGAACGAGTGGCCGTAGAACACTTGGCCGCCCTCGTCGCCGATGCGGTTGGCCGCGATGACGGGCGTGCTGTTTGCCACGGCGTGACCGATCATCACCCGCTGCCAGGGGTCCTTGGTGTCGACCTCATTGGGCTCGGACCCGATCGCCGTTGGGTAGAGCAGCACATCGGCGCCCTGAAGCGCCATCGCGCGTGCGCACTCGGGGTACCACTGGTCCCAGCAGATACCGACGCCGACGAGGCCAAAGCGCGTCGGCCAGACCTTGAAGCCCGTGTCGCCGGGCCGGAAGTAGTACTTCTCCTCGTAGCCCGGACCGTCGGGGATGTGGGACTTGCGGTAGACGCCGAGCCGGCTGCCGTCGGCGTCGAGCATGACGATCGAGTTGTACGTCGCATGCGCTTCACGCTCGAACACCGAGATCGGCAGCGCCACGCCGCGTCGCGCGGCGATCTCGGCGAAGCGGTCGATCGTGTCGTTGCGCTCCAGCGGCAGCGCGAGGTCGAAGAAGCGGTCCTCCTCCGTGCGGCAGAAGTAGATCCCTTCGAACAGCTCCGGTGGGCAGATGACTTGGGCTCCGAGATCTGCCGCCTGCTCGACGAGCCGGGCGACGCGGTCGACGTTGGTGGCGCGGTCGTCGCCGAGGCGACACTGGAGGGCAGCGACGGTCAGGGTGCGGCTCATGGGATCACCTCGGCGGGGACCTGCTGGGAGATGCAGTGGAACGCCCCGCCTCCGGAGAGGATCGCGCGGGCGGAACGGCCGACCACGCGGCGCGTCGGGAACAGCGGCTCCAGCGCGGCGACGGCGGCGCTGTCGTAGGGGGTGCCGTACGTCGGCACGATCACGGTGTGCGGGGTGATCAAGAAGTTGACGTGGCTGGCTGGGAGGATCCGGCCACCCTCGTCGACGACCCGGCCCGGCGACGGCATCCGGTGCACGACCAAGCGCCGTCCCTTCGCGTCGGTCATCGCGCCGAGCTCGTCCGCGATCGCGTTGAGGATCGCGGCGTTGGGATCGTCGCTGCCGGAGGCCGTCATACACACGACCTCGCCGGGGGCGACAAAGCGCGCGATCGTGTCGATGTGGCCGTCGGTGTGGTCGTTGATCAGCCCCTCGGTGACCCACAGCACGCGTTGCACGCCGAGCGCCTCACGGAGCGCCGTCTCTACGTCGTCCTGCGTTGCACCTACGTTCCGGTTGGGGTTGAGCAAGCACTGCCGGCTGGTGAGCAGGGTGCCCTCGCCGTCTTGCTCGATCGATCCCCCTTCGAGGACGAACGGGAGCGCGAACGCTGCCCGGCCGTCGATCGCCGCGACGGCGCTGCTCACCGCATCGTCGTGCTCCAGCACGTACTTGCCGCCCCAACCGTTGAAGCGAAAGCATGCCGGACGGACGGACCCGTCCGCGGCCTGAAGGAACAACGGCGCGGTGTCGCGAAACCAGATGTCGCCGTACGGCAGCCGGTGCAGCGTGACGGGAAGGCCGCGCAGCGCACGTTCGGCCGCCCGCTCGGCCACCTCGTCGGCCACGGCCACGTGCATGGCGGTCGCGCGTCGGCCGTCGGGCGCCCACGCAATGGCCTGCGCGAAGGCGACGAACTCAGCTTGTGCGGGCGCGAGGTTGTCCTCCCACAGGTCGGCGGCTGCGGGCCAAGCGAGCCAGATCGCGGCCTGAGGCGCCCACTCGGCGGGCAGCGTGAAGCCGAGTCGGGCGGGCGATGCGGTCATGGGGCCTCCGGGGGAGCGCGGTTATCGCGCCGCATCCGTGGGTTCCAGCGCCGGCCCCGCCTCACGGAGCGCGTTCACTCGGTACAGGCCAATCGGGACGTCGCGCGCGAGTGGCGCAGCCCACGCGGCATCGACCGTCCAAGGTGCGAGCCGGTGTTCGAGGATCGGCGTGAGGTCGAAGCGTTCGCGCACGGCGGCGCACAGGGCGTTGGTCCACCCCGAGGGGTCGGGCTGCGCGTCGGGTTTGCAGGCGTAGGTGCGACACGCGCCGTTGGCCAGCGGTTCGACGCATGCCTGCGCGTCGGGTTGCCCAAGACACGGGGCGTCTGCGAGGATCTCGAGCGCGCCGTCCGGTCGCGCCACGCGGGAGCGCTCCCATTGGCGTTGCCGCTTCGGACCTTGTGCGATCGCGCGCGCCCCATCCATCACCAGCGCCTCGGCGTCGATGGCACGGTCGGTCGCGGTCGCGCGAAAGCATGCGACGTCGAGCAGCACGAGGCGTCCGACGGCCTCGTCGCGGGCCGCGAGCAACGCGGTCAAGCTGCGGCCCTCGAGGTCGTCGAGCGTGGGGTCGATGGCCAGATCGTGCGGCCGCCGACGGCGCTCGAGGTCGACGCGCGAAGGGTCAAGGAAGCCCTCGTCGTCGGTCGAGGTGAGCCCATGGACCTGTGCGCCGGCTGCACGCGCGGCGGCTGCGGCGTCGGCCAACGCCATCTCTTGCTGCGTGTCGAGCGGCGTCCACAGGGCGCCTCGCGACAGGCCCAACGCGGTGACGACGGCGACCGCGCGGACGGTTCCGGGGAGCCGCGCGAGCCCGGCGACCGCCCACGGGTAGAGCATCGCCGCGGGGACCGCGCCCTCGCGGAGCCACGTGCTGAAGTTGTCGGCGCTGCCTGCATAGACGCCGAGCAGCGCCAGCAAGGCCGTCGTGTCGATCCAGACGCGGAGTGGCCCGCGCCCGTGGGTCGCGTCGTCGAGCCAACCGATGCCGACGACCACCACCGCCACCCATGGAAAGAAGCCTCGGTGCATCAACACCGACGTCTCGGCCCATGGCATCTCCCCCGCATCGGCGCGCCACACGTCGAACAACAGGCCAAGCACGGTCGCGACGCCCACGGCGACCGCCGCCAGGTTCGTCCATCTGCGGGTGGAAGGGCTCGTTTGACCGGCCCCGGGGTGCAGCGCGGCGAGGACCAGGCACGCGCCGGTCATCACGCCGAGCAGCCCGACGACGGGACGACGCGCGGGGTCTCCCAGCGTCGCGAGCATCGAGACGTGGCCGCCGGGTGTCTGTACGGCGGCGATGTGCGCGAGGTGCGGCGCCAGGGAGATGCCAGCCACCACCACCCCGCCGATGGCCCAGCGGGCACCGAGTTCGCGCAGCGCCGGCCGGCCATCGAGGACCAACCGCGCGATCACCAGGGCGGGCACCCACGCCATCAGCTCGAGGTGGGTCTGCATCGTCCACACGGCGGCGCAGAGCAGGCCGATCCAGGCTGCGCGGCCACCGCGCGCAACGAAGCGTCGCGCCAACGCGTCGGTGGCGATCCAACCGGCGGCGGACGCGAGCACCAGCGTCGTCGTGGGGGCGAGGCGGAGCAGCGGCGTCAACACACCGAGCGCGAGGAACGCGCCGGTCGGCGTCGGCGCGCGCTCGGAAGCGCTCACCGACGCGGCAACGCCCACGGCGAGCGCGAGCAGCAGCGTGCTGCTCGACCAGAGATCGATCGCTCCCCATGAGGGCAGAACCGTGAGCCGGCTCCACGTCAACGCGGCCGCCCCGTGGACGACTTCACCGAGCAACGGCCCGAACAGCCCAAACTGGTGAAACGGTGCCGCTCGCTCGAGGCCATGACCGTGGGGGTCGATCACGCCGCTTGGCAGCAGCAGGCGCAAGGCGAGGGCAACGGCGAACGCGAGGGCCATCGCTTGGCGCGTCCGACGTCGTGACGACCCTGCGGCGGACGACAGGGCAGCCGCCGAGCCCGCGACCCCCAACACGCTGGTCGCACACACCCACAGCGCGACCTGATCGGCCGTCATCGTTCACCGTCGCCCGACAACACGCGCGCCGTCGTCACAGGATGACCTTGCCGAGTGCGGAGACGATGAGCCAGACCCCGAGCGCGCCCGTCCGGTTGCGCTCATCGAGCGTCGGGTTCAGCTCGACGAGCTCCATCCCCTGAAGTCGCCCGGTTCGATGCGCGGCCTCACACACGTACAGCGACTCCCGCAACGTCAACCCTCCGGGGACGGGCGTGCCAACGCCAGGCGCGTCGGTCGGGTCGACGCCGTCGAGGTCGAACGACAGGTGCGTGCCGATCGTTCCCGACGTGGCGCGGTCGAAGGCCTCGCGGGTGCACGCCGCCACGCCGCGCTCGTCGAGCTCACTCATCGTGTACACCCGCACGCCCGTTTCGCGCACCAGCGCGGCCTCGGCGCCGTCGACGTCGCGCGCGCCCAAGATGGCGACGTCCTTGGGGTGCAAGATGGGATCGGGTCCGCAGACCTCGAGCAGCGCGCTCGGGCCGTGGCCGAGAAGGACGGCAAGCGGCATTCCGTGGATGTTGCCCGAGGGGCTCGTCTCCGGGGTGTTCATGTCGGTGTGGGCGTCCACCCACAGCACACCGAGCCGCGCCTTGGGCGTCCTCGTACGGTGGTACCGCACCATGCCGGAGATCGTGCCGATCGCCTGGGCGTGGTCGCCGCCGAGCACGAGCGGGAACCGGCCTGCCAGGAGCGCGTGGAACACCCGGTCACTGACCTCGGCGACGCAGTCGCGGATGGCGGGGAGGAAGCGTGCTTGGGGGTCGCCGGGGTCGACGCCCTCGAAACCGCGCGTGGTGACGCTTGCCACGTCGACGACGCGGTGACCGAGCTCGCCGAGCCGAGGCACGAGGCCTGCGACGTGCAAGGCCGATGGACCCATGTCCGTGCCGCGGCGCACCCCGCCCAGATCGAGGTGGACGTTGAGGATGGCGATGTCCATCGGTCCTCCTTAGGTCGAGGTCGCGCGGGACGGCGCGTTTGTCGAGGCCTACGGCGCCTCGGGCGCGCCCGAAGGGGCGGTCGGCTCGGCGCCCGCGGGCGCCCGCTTTGCCCCAGCCGGGATCGGCTTGCCGCCCCCCGTCGGGAGGTCTGCTGGGGTTTGGCCTGGCTTGAGACGGAC
>JBJONI010000099.1:0-11179 GCA_046051915.1 Pseudomonadota bacterium | reverse complement strand
CGTGGTGGCGCTCGTCTCCGACGACGTCGACAGCTCGTGGATCGGCGAAGCGGTCACGTTCGTCGGGTTCGGCTTCACGCAGAACAAGGGCGGCGAAGGCGGTGGCGTCGGCAGCGGCATCAAGCGTTTCGTGGAGCAGCGGCTCACCGCCGTGACCGACTACTCGATCCGCATGGTCGACAACGGGCGCGGCACCTGCCAGGGCGACTCCGGCGGCCCGGGTTTGGTCGGCCCGCAGAACGCGTACCGGCAGATCTCGATCACGTCGAACGGTTCCGTTCCCTGTGGCACGGGCTTCTCGGAGTCGACCCGTGTCGACGCCTACCAAGACTGGATCGAGCGCTACATGGCGCCGGCGCTCCCGACGTACTCCGCGGCGGGCAACCCCTCGTTCCGCTGCAGCAACGAGATCGAGGGCGACGACAACAAGACGATCGCCCTCGGTGTGACGCCGGCCACGCTGCGTTGCGTGGTCGACTTCTACGACCCGGCCAAGCTGGTGAGCGTGGATTGGTACTGGGGGGACGGCACGACGTCCACCGTGGAGGGAGAGGACCGCACGATCGCCGACCACGTCTACGAGACGCCGGGCGACTTCAACATTCAGATGTGCGCGACCTACCTTCAGGACATCGGTGGCGGCGAGCTCGTCGAGGCGGAGTACTGCGCGAACAAGACCGACTACGCGATCATGTGCGACACGCCCGCGCCAACGTTCACGTACGAGGCCGTGGACGTGAACGAGATCCAGTTCATCAACCGCACCGAGTACTGGTCGGACCGTTGCGTGTCGGGCATTCAATGGGACATCTACGAAGGTGAGACGGCGACGGGCACGCCTGTCGACTCGATCACGTCGTGGCAGCCTCGGTACGCGTTCCCGTCGGGCGGCACCTACACGGTGGTCCTGAACGTTGGCGGCATCGGGGGGACGGGCGCGGCTTCGATGACCCTCAACATCGGCGCCGAGACTCGCGGTGTGGGCTGCGCGCAGCTTCCGGCTCAGGCCGGTTGGGTGATGGCGGTCGCGGGCTTGCTCGCGGTTCGGCGTCGTCGGAGCTGAGTCGAACGCGGGCCGTCGACGGCCTGCAGCCCGGTGGCGCTCCGCAATCGGTCCGCCGTCGCGTCATGGTTCATGCCAAGCGCCCTGTCGGCTTGACCGGCGGGGCGTTCGTCGCTAAGCGCTACGCGCGTTCGGGTGTCCCGCACGCGACAGAGGAAGGGGCGGTCACATGTCGGATCCGGCGGTCCTGTTCACCATCACTGAGGCCGAGCTCGACACCGGGCTTCGCGGGGTTCCGGTTGGCACTTGCATGACGTCGGACGTCGACCCCCAGACGGGCGTCTCCTATGTCGGCTACCCCATCGGCGACCTGTACGATCTCGAGCCGGAAGCGGTCGTCTACCTGCTGTTCCACAAGGAGCTCCCCACGGCGGAGCAGCTTGTCGCGTTCCAGGCCGAGCTTCGTGGCCGCATGGGGATGCCGGCCGAGGCGCTTGCGGCGCTCAAGGCGCTCCCGGCTGCGGGCCACCCGATGGAATGGTTCATCAACGGCCTCACCTTGCTCGGCATGACGGGCAAGACGGGCAAGTACGATCAGGACGCGTTGAACGCCGTGGCTTGGGTCCCCGAGCTCGTGGCGGCGATCTTCCGCATCAAGAGCGGCTGGGGCGAGCCGATCGCGCCCCGCAAGGACCTCGGGCTCGTCGAGAACTTCGTGTACATGCTCGGCATGCCCGGGGCCGACACCGAGCGGCTCACGCAGGTGCTTCGCTCGTTCTACGTCCTGCATATGGACCACGGTGGCGGCAACCTCAGCACCTTCACGGGTCGCGCCGTGGCCTCCGGGCTCGCCGACATGTACGCCAGCCTCGCCGCATCGATGGCGGCGCTGTACGGACCGCTGCACGGCCGGGCCAACCAAGATTGCCTCAACTTCGTGCGCAGCGTGGGGTCGTCGGATCCGGTCGAGGTCGAGAAGTTCGTGCGCGCCAACATCGCCTCGGGCAAGGTGGTGTACGGGTTTGGCCACGCCGTCCTCCGCAACGAGGACCCGCGGGCGACCATTCAGTACGCGCTCGGCAACGCGATCTGTCCGACCGACCCGCTGTTCGCCACGGCGAACACGCTCCGCACGGTCGCCAACAAGGTCCTCACCGAGTTGGGCAAGGTGAAGAACCCCTTCCCGAACGTCGACGCGGTGTCGGGCACGCTGCTCAACGCTGTGGGCCTGACGGACAGCGCGTTCTACACCGTCCTGTTCGGCTTGAGCCGCTGCACGGGCATCGCTGCGCAGATCGTCGATGAACGCCTCAAGATGCGCAATGGCAAGGGGGTCGCCATCTACCGGCCGGACTACCTCGCCAAGAACCAACCTCCGCGGCGCCTCGAAAAGGCCTGAACCCGGGGGCACCCCCAGAGCCCGGTCCGTGAGGATCGGGCTTTGTCGCACCAAGCACCACGCACTGGGCGTAGCACGCCCGCCGCGCCCGGCGACGAGCGCGGGTTCGCCGGGATCCCCGGCCCATGGAGTCCGCATGACTGCTCGCATTCCGACCCCGACCGAGGGGCACGCCATCGAGGTGGCGGCCGATGGTTCGCTGATCGTTCCGAACGACCCGATCCTCACGTTCATCGAGGGGGATGGCACCGGTCCCGACATCTGGGCGTCGAGCGTCAAGGTGTTTGATGCGGCGGTCGCCAAGGCCTACGGCGGCGCCCGCAAGATCGTCTGGCAGGAGGTCTACGCCGGCGAGAAGTGCTTCAACCTGTTCGGCGAATGGCTGATCGCCGAGACCATCGAGCAGGTTCGCACCTACAAGATCGGCATCAAGGGGCCACTCACGACGCCCGTCGGCGGCGGCATCCGCAGCCTCAACGTCGCTCTGCGCCAGGACCTCGACCTCTACACCTGCGTGCGCCCCGTCCGGTGGTTCACGGGGGTGCCGAGCCCGGTCAAGCACCCTGAGCAGGTCGACATGGTGATCTTCCGCGAGAACTCGGAGGATATCTACGCGGGCATCGAGTACCAAGCGGGCACGGAGGGCGTGAAGAAGCTGATCGACTTCCTTCAAAACGAGCTCGGTGTGAAGAAGATCCGCTTCCCCGCCACTTCGGGCATCGGCATCAAGCCGGTGAGCCAAGAGGGTACCGACCGCCTGGTCCGCGCCGCGCTGCAGTTCGCGATCGATCAGAAGAAGCCCAACGTGACGCTGGTGCACAAGGGCAACATCATGAAGTACACCGAGGGCGCGTTCAAGACCTGGGGCTACGAGCTCGCCGAGCGCGAGTTCGGCGACCACGTCTTCACCTGGGCTCAGTACGACCGGATCGCCGCGGATCAGGGCGAGGAGGCCGCGAACGCGGCACAGAAGGCCGCTGTCGCTGCGGGCAAGATCATCGTCAAGGACGTCATCGCCGACGCCTTCCTCCAGCAGATCCTGCTTCGTCCGACCGAATACTCGGTGATTGCCACGCTCAACCTCAACGGCGACTACATCTCCGACGCGCTGGCGGCGCAAGTCGGCGGCATCGGCATCGCCCCGGGCGCGAACATCAACTACGTCACGGGCGTCTCGGTGTTCGAGGCGACCCACGGGACCGCGCCGAAGTACGCCAACCTCGACAAGGTCAACCCGTCGTCGGTCATCCTGTCGGGCGAGATGATGCTCCGCCGGATCGGCTGGCACGAGGCGGCCGACCTGCTCCTCAAGGGCATTGAGGGCGCGATCGCCGACAAGCAAGTCACCTACGACTTCCACCGCCTGATGGATGGCGCCACGCTGCTCAAGTGCAGCGAGTTCGGCGACGCCATCATCGCCCACTTCTGAGGACCGACCCATGAAGCTTCACGAGTACCAGGCCAAGGAGTTGCTCGGCCGTTTCGGCGTGCCGATGCTCCCCGGTGTGGCTGCCACCTCGCCCGAAGGCGCGGTGGAGGCTGCGAAGTCTCTCCCTGAGGGGCTCTACGTCGTCAAGGCGCAGATCCACGCAGGTGGCCGCGGCAAGGGCCGCTTCCTCGAGGACGTGTCGCCCGCGACGATCGCCAAGGTGGTCGCTGGGGAGGACGCCGACGAGGGCAAGGGCGGCGTTCGGCTCGCCAAGAACCTCGACGACGTTCGGACCCATGCGGCAAACATGCTGGGCAAGACCCTTGTGACCAAGCAGACGGGCCCTGAGGGCAAGAAGGTCCAGACCATCTACGTGGCGGCGGCCTGTGACATCGCCAAGGAGTTCTACCTCGCCGCGTTGCTCGACCGGTCGAACAACCAGGTCCTGTTCATGGTCAGCGCCGAGGGCGGCATGGACATCGAGGAGGTCGCGGAGCACCGTCCGGAGGCCATCCGGCGTGTGCACGTCGACAGCTCGGTCGGCTTGCTCGCCTTCCAGGGACGCGAGCTGGCGACGACGCTCGGCATCACCGACCCGAAGCAGCAGAACAAGGCCGTGAAGTTCTTCCAGGCGTTGTACCAAGCGTACATGGACCTGGACTGCGCGATGCTCGAGATCAACCCCCTCGTTCTGACCGAGCAGGGCGAGCTTTTTGCGCTCGACGCCAAGGTCGACATCGACGGCAACGCGACGTACCGCCACCCGGACATCGAGGCGATGCGCGACTTCTCCGAGGAAGATCCCACGGAGATCGAGGCGTCTGAAGTCGGGATTTCGTTCATCAAGCTCGACGGCAACATCGGCTGCATGGTCAACGGTGCCGGCCTCGCGATGGCGACGATGGACATCATCCAGTTCAAGGGCGCTTCGCCGGCGAACTTCCTCGACGTGGGCGGCGGCGCGAACCAAAAGCAGGTCGAAGCCGCGTTCCGGCTGATCACCAAGGATCCTGCCGTCAAGGGCATCCTGGTCAACATCTTCGGCGGCATCATGAAGTGCGACGTCATCGCACAGGGTGTCATCGAAGCGGTCAAGCAGGTGGGCCTCAACGTGCCACTGGTCGTCCGGCTCGCTGGTACGAACAGCGACCTGGGCAAGAAGATCTTGGCGGAGTCCGGCCTCAACGTCGTGCCCGCCGACAACCTCGACGACGCGGCCAACAAGATCGTCGCCGCTGTGAAGGGGGCCTGAGATGTCGATCCTCATCAACAAGGACACGCGCGTTCTCTGCCAGGGCATCACCGGCAAGTCGGGCGGTTTCCACTGCCAGCAGATGCTGGAGTACGGCACCAAGCTCGTGGCCGGCGTGACGCCGGGCAAGGGCGGCACGTTCTTCGAGCACGCCGGCCATCGGGTGCCGATCTTCGACTCGGTCGAGGACGCCAAGCGCGAAACGGGCGCCAACGCCAGCGTCATCTTCGTGCCGCCGCCGTTCGCCGCGGACGGCATCATGGAGTCGGTGGCGGCCGACCTTGACCTCGCGATCTGCATCACCGAGGGCATCCCGGTTCGCGACATGGTGAACGTCGCGCGGTTCATGCAGGGCAAGCGCACCCGCCTCGTCGGCCCGAATTGCCCGGGTGTGATCACGCCCGAAGCGTGCAAGATCGGGATCATGCCCGGTCACATCCACAAGAAGGGCAGCATCGGCGTCCTGAGCCGTTCGGGTACGTTGACCTACGAGGCCGTCGGTCAGCTCTCTGAAGTCGGCCTCGGCCAGTCTTCCTGCGTGGGCATCGGTGGGGACCCGGTGATCGGGACGCGACACATCGATGTTCTCAAGCTGTTCAATGCCGACCCGGAGACCGAAGCGGTCATCATGATCGGCGAGATCGGCGGGACGGCGGAAGAGGAAGCCGCGGCTTGGATCCGCGAGCACATGACCAAGCCCGTCGTTGGGTTCATCGCAGGCGCGACGGCTCCCCCGGGACGTCGCATGGGCCACGCTGGCGCCATCGTCTCGGGCGGTCAGGGCACGGCAGAGAGCAAGTACGCTGCCATGCAAGCGGCCGGCGTGCACATCGTGCGCAGCCCCGCCGAGATGGGCAAGCGCATGAAGGAAGTCCTGGGCCGCTGAGGCGGTCGAGGTGAGCTTCGCGGCCCGGGCGCTCGCTCGGGCCGCCTTCGTTTTGGGGGGTTGGACGTGCGCACGGTGCTGTTGTTGCTCGCGAGCAACGTCTTCATGACGTTCGCTTGGTACGGACACCTGAAGTTTCGCAGCGCGCCCCTCTGGCTCGCGATCCTCGGTTCTTGGGGGATCGCGTTCTTCGAGTACTGCCTGCAGGTCCCGGCCAACCGCTGGGGCTACGGCGAGTTTTCTGCGTATCAGTTGAAGATCCTTCAGGAGATCCTCACGCTCGTGGTGTTCTTCGCGTTCGCTTGGCTGTGGCTCGGCGAGGCGCCACGGTGGAACCACGCCGTGGCGATGGTGTTGATCGCAGCCGCCGTCGGGTTTGCGTTCTGGCCCGAGGCCAGCGCGCTGGGTGCGCCCAACAACCCGTGACGGCGCCGGTACGCGATGGGCCGTTAGGCGCGACGCGTGGGGGCAAGATGGCGGTCGCGGCGATTCGGGTCCGGCAGGTCAACGAGGCGCCGGTCCGCCCGGAACGGGCCTACGTTTTGTATTGGATGACGTCGGCCCGTCGGCTTCGATGGAACCACGCCCTCGATCATGCGCTCGCCCATGCGCGCGCGCTGGGGCGGCCGCTGTTGGTGTTGGAGGCGCTGCGCGTCAACTACCCTTGGGCGAGTGAGCGGCTGCACGCGTTCGTCTGCGAGGGCATGGTCGACAACGCCGCGCGAGCCGCCGCGGCAGGCGTGACCTACCTGCCGTATGTCGAGCGTGCAGACGGGGAAGGTCGCGGGCTGCTCGCCGCGCTCGCGGGCTCCGCGGCCATCGTCGTGACGGACGTGTTCCCCACGTACTTTTTGCCCCACATGCTCGAGGCGGCGGGACGTTCTCTGGATGTGCGGCTGGAGGCCGTCGACAGCAACGGCGTGCTTCCACTCGCGCAGGCGGGGAGGACGTTCACGATGGCGCAGCACTTCCGGCGCCATCTCCACAAGACCGTGATGCCCTGGCTGCAGGCGCGGCCGGTGTCGGACCCCCTCGCCGCTGCCGTCGGTGGCCGGGCGCAGGTTCCGCAGGACGTCGCGCGCCGCTGGTCGTTCGAGATCCCGGATGTCGGCGCACTCGGCCTGCCGGGTCCGCGTCGCGTGGCCGCACGCGGGGGGTCGGTGGCGGCCGAGGCGAAGCTCGCAGCCTTCCTCAGGGGCCCCCTCGGACGGTACGCCGAGGATCGCAACGAACCCGACGTCGTCGCGTCGACCGGCCTGAGCCCTGCGCTGCACTTCGGACATGTCTCGGCGCATGAGGTGGTTGCCGCCGTGATGGACAGGGAAGGGTGGTCGGCGAGCAGCGTGAAGGCCGAACACCTCGCGTCGCGCGAGGGCTTCTGGGGATTGTCGGCCCCGGCCGAGGCGTTTGTCGATGAGATCGTGACCTGGCGTGAGCTTGCCTACAACGATGCTTGGGAGCGGCCGGAGGCCCATCGTCAGTACGACGGTTTGCCGGCCTTTGCCCTGGCTACGCTCGACAAGCACCGCCACGACCACCGTCCGGTGGTCTACGACCTGCCGACCCTCGACGCAGCCCGTACCCATGACCCGTTGTGGAACGCGGCCCAGCGGCAGCTCGTCCGAGAGGGCGTGATTCACAACTACCTGCGGATGTTGTGGGGCAAGAAGGTGCTGGAGTGGTCTACCTCACCCGAGGAGGCGTTTCAGACCTTGGTCGAACTCAACAACCGGTATGCCCTGGACGGTCGCAACCCGAACTCTTGGTCGGGGATCGCTTGGTGTTTCGGACGGTTTGACCGGGCTTGGGGGCCCGAGCGCCCGATCTTTGGCACCGTCCGGTACATGTCGAGCGACAACACAGCACGCAAGCTCGACGTCAAAGCCTACCTGCGTCGCTACGCGGCGTGAGGTCGGGGAACGTCCACGCGCTGCCCGGGGGCTCACGCGTGGTGCAGGGCCGCGCTATGCAGGCCCATCGGAGTCAGCATGCAGCGCATCGTCCTCGCCCTCGTCTTGATCGGCTGTGTGCCGAAGGCCGCCACCACGGGCTACGCCGTCGGCCCGGACGGCAGGATCGTGGTGCCCGACGATCCCAACGCGCCCTACCCGGTGGACCCTGGCGTCAAGATCGGGCACCTGCCCAACGGGCTGACCTACTTCCTCGAGAACAACCAGCGGCCGGCGAAGCGCGCGGAGCTTCGGATGGTGGTCAAGGTCGGTTCGGTCGTCGAGACGGAGCAGGAACGAGGCATCGCGCACTTCGTCGAACACATGGCGTTCAACGGGAGCGAGAGGTTCCCCGGACAGAACGCGATCAGTGATCTCGAAGCGTTCGGCGCTCGTTTTGGGGCCCACGTCAACGCATCGACCGGCTTCGACGAGACGATCTACAAGCTCCAGGTGCCCACCCACGACCTGCGCGCGGTGCAGACCGCGCTTCAGGTGTTCTCGGATCAGGCCCGTCGTTTGACCTTTGACGCCGACGAGTGCGAGCGCGAACGGGGCGTCGTGCTCGAAGAATGGCGCCTCGATCAAGGGTTGAGTCAGCGTCTTCAGGACGTGACGTTTCCGCTGTTCTACGCCGGCAGCCAGTATGAGCACCGGCTGCCGATCGGCACAGGCGACAGCTTGATGACGTTCGATTGCGAGGTCGCGCGTGGGTTTTGGTCGCGCTGGTACCGGCCCGAGCTGATGAGCGTGATGGTCGTTGGCGATGTCGACCTCGACAAGGTCGAAGCGATGATCGAGGAGGAGTTCGGCACGTTCACGGCCGCGGCGGACGCGCCAGCCCGGCCGTGGTTCCGAGTGCCGGATCATGCAGAGCCCCTGGTGGGCATCTTTGCCGACCGAGAGATCACGACGCCGACCGTGGGCATCCACGACAAGGTGGACGTGGTCGAGGAGAACCGGCACGGCGCCTACGTGCAGTACTTCCTGCAACAGCTCGCTTGGATCGCGCTCGGCGAGCGACTGACGATCGAGGCGCGGCGCCCGGGCGGTCCGTTCCTCGATGCGGGCGCCGGAGAGAGCGCGCTCGGGTGGCAGCGCGGGTTGAGCACGGTCGCGGCGACCCCGCGCGCTGGCCGCGAGGTCGAAGCGATCGAGGCGCTGCTGACCGAGATCGAGCGCATCCATCGCTACGGGTTCACCGCAGGCGAGATCGAGCGGGCGCGGTCCTTGGTCAAGCTCAACATGGAGCAATACGTCACCGAGGAAGAGACGACGGACTCCGCGACGCACATCGACGAGCAGATTCGGGTGTTCCTCGAGAACGAGCCGATGCCGGGCATCCGTTACGAAGGCGCGATGGCGGAGAAGTTCCTGCCGCGGCTCACCGTGGATGAGGTCAACGCATGGGCGAAGGCGCACCTGATGGTTGGCCCGAGCCGCGTCTTCACGCTGCAACTGCCGTCTTCCGAGGCGGGGTCTATCCCGACGGCGGATACGGTGGTCGCGCTCGCGTCCAAGGTGAGCGCCGCGGAGATCGCCCCCCCGATCGCGGAGGCGGCTGCGGGGACACTTCTCGCGACGCGACCCGAGGCGGGTACGGTCAGCGTGGTCGGGGTCGACAAGACGACGGGCGCGACCCAGCTTCGTCTGTCCAACGGCGTGCGCGTGTGGGTCAAGACCACGCGCAACGCGACCGACCAAGTCCTGTTCGATGCGTTCTCCCCAGGTGGAACGAGCCTCGTCGCCGATGCCGACTACGCGTCGGCGATGCTTGCAGGCGACTTGTTGGAGCGCAGTGGCTTCGGTTCGCTCGATGCCGTGTCCCTGGCGCGTAGCCTCGCGGGCAGAGACGTCGCGGTGGGCGGTTACCTGTCGTCCGAGTTCGAGGGCTTGTATGGCGGCGCCCGCGAGGCCGACCTGGAGACGATGTTCCAGCTGGTTCATGCTGCCTTCGTCGCGCCCCGGTTCGACGAGGTCGAGGCCGCCCAACTTCGCGATCTTCGGATGGACGAGCTGCGGAACCGCGCCAACAACCCCGACGACGCGTTCGAAGATCGTTGGTCCTCGCTGATCTGGAAGGGCAACCCTCGCTACGCGAACTGGACGGCGGACGAGGTCGCGACGCTCTCGGCCGCCCGCGCGGCGGCGGTGTGGTCGGAGCGGTTTGCCGACGCGGAGGACTTCACGTTCGTCATCGTGGGCTCCGCGACGGTGGAGGAGCTGAAGCCGTTCCTCGCGACCTACGTGGCCAGCCTGCCCACGACGTCCCGAGAAGAGACGTGGAAGGACGACGGTGTCCGTCAGACCTCCGGCGTGGTGCAGGAGGTCGTGCGTACCCAAGGGCTGCCTCGTGCCCGTGTTCGCCTCCGGTTCCATGGCGAGATCGCGAACACCCCCGAGAACCGCAACACGCTCGATGGGGTCGCTGAGGTGCTCGGTTCGGTGTTGCGTGGTCAGTTGCGGGAGGATCTAGGTGGAACGTACGGCGTCGGCGTATCGGCCCACGTCGACGATCTCCCCGTGTCGACGTACGACGTGGAGATCGAGTTCGCGTGCGACCCCGCGCGCCTCCAAGAGCTCGTGGACGCGCTGTGGAACAGCCTCGAGTTCGTTCGTGTGTTTACGCCGGCTCGGGAGGGCGTCGCGATCATGGCGCGTCAGCGGCGCGCCGATGTCGAGAGCGACCTCGGCGACAACGGCGCATGGCTGCGGGGCATGTCGGCCGCGTTGCAACGCGCGGAGCCGGTCGCGACGGTGGTCGGGCAGCAAGCCTTGCAGGACACGCTCAACGGCCCCGCGCTCCGCGACATGGCGACGCGCGTGTTGCGCCTCGATGACTACGTGATGCTTGTGCAGGCCCCGGAGGGCGTGGAGTTTCGGTTCCCCGAGCGCTGATCGCGGGGAACACGCCCCCTGCAACGTCTGTCGGCTGTCGCATCGGCGATGTATGCGGTAACGTTGGCCTGCGTGGCCGACGCCGCGCGCCGAGGTGATCCGTGCACGTCATCTTCATCGCTCCGCACTTCCCCGCGAGCCAGCCCCGCTTCGTTCAAGGACTCAAGAAGGTGGGGGCCCGCGTGACGGGCATCGGCGACATGCCGCTCGAGCGTTTGCCCGAGGGGATCAAGCGTCTGCTCGATGGCTACGAGTACGTCCCGAACCTCGGCAACGTCGACCAGGTGACGGCGGCTGTGCGCGAGATCCAAAAGCGTGGCCCGTGGGTCCATCACCTTGAAGCGACGATCGAGGCGCACATGT
>JBJONI010000098.1:0-11395 GCA_046051915.1 Pseudomonadota bacterium | reverse complement strand
GTCAAGGAAAAGCTCGTCCCCTACTTCGAAGCCGTCGCCGCCGGGTCGGAGGGCAAGGTCAGCGTGACGGTCGTCGACCAGCCGATGGCGCCAAAGCTCGCCGAGGAATTGAGCGTCCGCGACAATGGCTACGTCGTGCTCCGGCAAGAGCGGGCCGACGGCAAGCCTGCGGTCGAGAAGTTCAAGGTTGAGGACGACCTGAAGAAGGCAAAGAAGGACCTCAAGAAGCTCGACGAAACCTTCCAGAAGTCGCTGCTCAAGCTCAGCCGAGGCAAGCGCGTCGCCTACGTCCTCACCGGTCACGGTGAGGCGAGCCCTCGCGACGACGACCCGAAGACCAAGCTCGGCGAGTTCAAGAACCTGTTGCGGGCTCAGAACTACGACGTGACCGACTTTGGCCTCGAGCAGGGCTCGGCCTCGGCGATCCCAGACGACGCGGCCCTCGTTGTGGTCCCGGGACCGGCCAAGGCGTTGCTGGCTGAGGAGACGACGGCGCTGCGGCGCTACCTCGACGCGGGCGGTGCGCTGCTCGTCTACGCCGACCCGGGGCGTGATGGCATGACGGACCTTTTGGGGCACGTCGGGCTCCGCGTCGCGCCTGGCACGGTCGCGAACATGGCCAAGAACGTCCCGATCTCGCAGGGCGTTCAAGACCGGTTCAACGTGTTCAGCAACAGCTTCGGCACGCATGCCTCGGTCGCCACCCTCAGCAAGTATGCGACGCGTGCCGCGGTCGTGCTGCTTGGCGCGGTGAGCATCGAGGAGACCGGAGCGGCCACTGCGCCGGGGCCGGCGAAGATCACGCCGCTCGTCCGCGCGTTCCCGGACTCGTGGCTCGACCTCGACGGCGACGCGGAGAAGGATCCCGACGAGACGGGCCGGCCCAACGCGCTGGCGGTCGCGGTCGAGGGGCCCGAGACGGCGCCCTACCGCGTCGTGGTCGTCGGGGACGTCAACGCGGCGTCGGACTTCGTGGTGACGCGCAGCCAGGGCAACGGTCAGCTTCTGCTGGATGGTGTCCGCTGGCTCGTCGGCGATGAGAAGCTGATGGGCGAGACGCAGTCGGAGGAAGACGTGAAGATCGAGCACACGAGCGAGTCCGACAAGGTCTGGTTCTACGGGACGATCTTCGGTGCCCCACTGCTCGTGCTCGCGCTTGGCGCTTGGTCGGTGAACCGTCGCACCCAGAAGAAGGAGGCCTGATGCGCACCGTGCCTGTGCTCGCGGTCGCCACCGCGCTCAGCCTGATCGGCGCCTACATCACGTGGACGGCCCCGGAGGAGACCACCCGCGCCACCGACGTCGTCGTCGTCGCGGGGACCGAGGCCTCGGTTCGTAGCGTCGTCTGGAAGGACGAGCTGGGGACGGTCCGGGTCGCGCGCAAAGAGGAAGGCGGAGCGCCGTACTACGTCGTCGACGTGGACGAGGTCGCGCCCACGCCCGTGGTTCCGCCGGCCACCCCCGAGGGGACGCCGCCGGCGGCCCCGCCGGCGGGTCCGAGCCACACCACCTTCCTCGGCAACGAGACGGCGTCGGAGCTGTGGGCCGGTCTCGGGCCGCTCCGGGCGTTGCGCGCGCTCGATGGGGCGTCGGCCGAGGAGCTCGCTGCGTTCGGGCTCGATGCCCCCAAGGCGACCCTCACGCTCGACGTCGGCGGCACCGAGCACGTGCTGCAGATCGGCGGCGAGGTGTACGGGACCAAGGACCGCTACGCCAGTTACGAGGGCCGCGTGTGGCTCCTCGACGACAAGCTCGTCCGCGGTGTGCAGTACGCCAAGTCACGGATGGCGGAGCGACGTCTGGTGCCGTTCGAGGAGAAGGCGATCACCCGGCTGGAGGTCGTCGCCCCGCAGGGCAAGCGCTCGTTTGTCCATGTCCATGCGGCCGATGCGGCCACGGCCTACTACGCTGACGCGACCACCCCGACGACCAAGAGCGTCGAGGCGACCACGTGGATCGGCAAGTTGCTGCGCGTGAAGTCGAAGGCCTACGTCGAGCCGGGGTCCATCCCCGCGGATGCGGTCACCGTGATGAAGGTGGCTGCCGCGGGCGAGACGGGCGGTGGCGACGCCGAGATCCTTCGCGTCGGCGAGGGCACGACGGCGACGTGGTACGCGCGGGGTTCGCTGTTTCATGGGATGGCCGTCGAGCTCGTCCGGACGCTGACCGAGGAGCCCACGGCCGACTTGCCCGCCCTGTTCGACGGCGAGGAGCCTGCGGAGGCCGCCGAGGCCCCCGCGACGACCGATGGGGTGACCGCAGCGCCCGTGGCCCCGGGATCGGACGCATCGGGTACGCCGCCGGGTCCGGCGGCATCGGGTACGCCGCCGGGTCCGGCGGCGGGGTCTCCAGCGACGCCGACGCCGGCCACGCCGTAGGGCGGCGCGTCACACGGGTCAGCGGACCTCGACGCAGACCACCGTCACGTTGTCGCTCGCGTTGGCCGCGAGTGCCGCGTCAACGAGGGTTTCGGCGAGGTCATCGATCAGGCCGCGCCCGATCAGCTCGTTCAGGCGGTTGTCGGTCAGCACGTCGGTGAGTCCGTCGGTGCAAAGGACGAAGCGGTCGCCGGCCTGCACGACGCGGGTCGCGGTGTCGGGCTCCACGGGGCCTTGGAAGCCGATCGACTGGGTCAGGATGTTTCGGTGGGGCAGCAGGCGGGCGAGTTCGGGCGTCAGGCGGCCGGCGTCGATCTCCTGTTGCACGACCGTGTGGTCGCGGGTCAGCCGCGTGAGCTGTCCCTC
Source organism: Pseudomonadota bacterium (assembly GCA_046051915.1). Lineage (GTDB taxonomy): Bacteria > Myxococcota_A > UBA796 > UBA796 > JBEIFN01. Next base: position 8,651 of record JBJONI010000098.1, on the reverse strand, counting down.
GCGCCACAGGTACGCGCGGCTGTCGCCGACGTGGGCGAGGTGTGCGTGCGCGCCGTCGAGAACGAGCGCCACGGCCGTGGTGCCCATGCCGCGGGTTTCGAGCCGTTCGTCAGCGGTCTTCCGGATCGAGATCGAGGCCTGATTGAACGCGTAGCGGAGCCGCTCGCGCAGGATGCCGGAGGTGTCCTCAAACTGGAAATTCCGCACCAATCGGGTCTCTTCGGGGTCCTGCTGCCCGAGGAGCAGCTCGTGGATGGTGTCGACGGCCATCCGCGAGGCGACCTCGCCGGCGGCGTGGCCCCCCATCCCATCGGCGACGATGAAGATCAGGTGGTCGTGGTCGAGGAGCAGGGCGTCCTCGTTGTTCTCGCGGACGGGTCCGCAGTCGGTGCGCGCGCTGGCGGCGATGTCCATGAAGCCTCTTGGGTCGACGGGCGCATGGAGTATAAGGATCGTCCGGATGGGATGCACGAACGATCGGCGGCGGGCGTCGCTGGAACGTCACGGAATGCCGCGGTGCGTGGGGAGAAGCGGGCGATGCGGATCGGATCGTACGACGTGTTGAGCGCGCTGGGTGAAGGGGGCGCGGCGGAGCTGTTCGTCGCGGCGCCGTGCGACGCGCCGGAGCAGCGTGTCGCGCTCAAGGTCCTCCGTGGGGTCGCGACGGAGGAGGAGACGGCGCGTTTGCGACGGGAGTTCCGTGCGTTGCGTCGCTTGGACCACCCGAACGTGCTCGGCGTCCGCGATTGGGGCGTGACCGACGGTCGCCCTTGGTACGCGATGGAGCTCGTGCGAGGGGAGGATCTGCGAAAGGTCGGTCCGCGTTGGCAAGCGCTTGAGTCCGACGACCGCTTCACCCGTGTGCACGCGTTGCTCGTCTCGGTAGCGCGCGCGCTGGCCTACATCCACGAGCACGGCATCGTGCATCGGGACGTGTCTCCCGGTAACATCCTCGTCTGCGACGACGGCTCTGTCACCCTGATGGACTTTGGCCTCGCCACCGAGCGCAGCTCGCAACTGACGGGCGTAGGCGAGGTGATGGGGACGCTCGCGTTCACCGCGCCGGAGCAGATCGCGGGCGCGCGTGTCGACGGGCGTGCTGACCTGTACGGCCTGGGGGCTGTGCTCTACGTGCTGCTGACCGGCCGGCGTCCCTTTCAGGCGCATACGGCGCAAGCCTTGCTCGAACGGCAGTTGCACGAATCCCCTCGGCCTCCGCGCGAGCTCGATCCGTTGGTGCCAGAGGCGCTTGAGCGCGTCTGCCTGCGGCTTCTCGCCAAGGATCCCGCCCATCGGTTCGCCTCGGCGGCCCACCTGCTCGCGGTGCTCGGCGACGCCGAGGAGCCGCGGGAACGCGGGGTGTGGCCGCCCCAGTTCGTCGGTCGTACCGACGCGCGCGCTTGGCTGACAGAGGCGCTCGAGGAGGTGGGTCAGGGGCGTCGGGGCGCGACGTTGGTCGTGACGGGCCCGAGCGGCGTGGGCAAGTCGCGGCTGCTCGACGTGGCAGAGCAGACGGCGCGTCGGCGGGGCCTGCGCGTTGTCCGCGGTCGATGTCGTCGGCACGATCGTCCGTTCGGCGCCTTCTTCAGCGTCTACGAAGGGCTCGGGGGTCGAGACGGGACCGATCCGGTGCTCGATGCCGCGTTCGACCCCGAGCGAGGCGACGGCCGCATCGAGCGCTATGCCGTGATCGCGGCGTTCCGTGAGCGGCTCGTGCGCTACGCGCCGTGCTTGGTCGTCCTCGACGAGGTCGAGAAGGCCGACGCTGCCACGCGCGAGTTGCTGGGCTACCTCGTGCGCAACACGGTGGAACACGGCGACGACGCGGTCGTGTTCGCGGTGGGTGGCGAGGTCGACATCGAGGGCCCGCACGCGCTGCTCGCCGGGTTGCACGCCGTTCGGCGCATCCGGCTGATGCCGTTCTTGCCCAGCGAGGTGGAGGAGATCCTCCTCGCCCTCGTCCCGAGCAGCCCCGCAGCGGTAGCGTTGGGCGCGCGTCTTCATGAGGAGACGGAGGGTTCCCCGGCCTACCTCGCCGACATGCTGCGTGCGCTCGTCGACGAGGGCGTGCTGCGGCGCGAGGGAGAGCGGTTCGTGCTGACGCTCGCCCCGGAGGCTGTCAGCCGCAGCTTGCTGCCGCTTCCCGACAGCCTCCGTGCCGCGCTGGGCGAACGGGTGGAGCCGCTCTCGCCGATGGCGCGCGAGGTCGCGCGCGTGGTCGCGCTGAGCCGCCGCGGCCTCGATCTCGACGTGCTGCTTGAGGTCGTCGGCGCCGCCGAAGCGGAGGTGCTGGACGCGATCGCGGAACTCACCGACGAGGGGATGGTGCGGGAGGACCGTCGAGGTGCTGCGACCCGCGTCGAGCTCGCCGAGGCGCGCCTGCGGGATGTCCTCCTCGCCGACACGCCGCCCGATCAGCTCGCGGACCGACACCGGCAGCTCGGCGAGCGCTTGGAGCTTCAGCATCGCCGCTCGCTCGCGGCGGTGGTCGAGGACCTGGCGTGGCACTTCGAACAGGCGGGCCGGCCGGGCAAAGCGTGCGCCTACCTCGCCCGGACGGCAGCGCGTCAGATGGGGCAGGCCAACTACGAAGAAGCGCTGTTCTTCTTGGATCGCGCCCGGGCCATGGAGCCGTTGGCGCGGCCCGTGCTGCTGTTGGAAGAGGCCGATCAGCGGCTCGCGACGATCGATCTCGACCGAAGCCGCGCGCTGTTCCATCTCGGGCGGTGGGAGGAGGCGCTGCAGGCGGCGACGGCGGCGCTGGCGACCGCCGAGGCGCTGGCCGATCCCGCGCGTGTGGCCGAGGCCGCGGCGGAGCTCGGTCGGATTCACCGCAACCGCGCTCGGCTCGGGGAAGCGGAGGCGGCGTTGGAGCGCGCGCTGCAGGCGGCGAAGCAAACGCCGGATCGCCGGCTCGCGTTGCTCCCCCTGTACGAGCTGGCGGCCCTCCGGTGGGGGCAAGGGGCTGTCGACGAGGCGGAGGCGATGTGGACGGCGTCGATGAACCTCGCGCGCGAGTTGGGCGACGAGGCGGCGGAGGCGAGCGCGTACCGCGGCCTCGGCATCATCGCGTTCGGCCAAGGGCGTTCGGCCGAAGCCCGTGCCCATCAGGAGGCGAGCGCGGAGCGTTTCGAACGCCTCGGGATGCTCGACCCGCTCGCCGTGACGTGGGTCAACTTGATCGAGCTGTACAAGCTCATGGGGCGCCTGCCGCGCGCGATGAAGCTCGCCGACCGGATGATCGCCCAGTCGCGCGAACTGCGGCATGGCCACGGCATGGCGATGGGCCTGGCGTGGCGTAGCCGGTTGCTGGCCGTTCTCGGACGGCACGACGACGCCCGGCGCACGGCCCAAGAGGCCCTGCATCTTGCGGTGGGCCTCGACACCAAGGAGGAGCAGATCCTCGTCCTTGCCACGTTGATCGAGCTGCAGTTTGCGACGGGGCACGACCGGTTCGCGATGCCGCGCATCACGGGCCTCCTCGAGATCCTCGATGAGGTGGACCCCGAGGGGCTCCGCCCGTTGGTGCTCGGCATGGCGGCGCGTTCCCATCACGCCCGCGGCGAGCGGTCGGCGGCCCTGGCGCGTGCGGAAGAAGCGGCCGCGATTCAGAGCGATCTTCTTCAAACCCGAGTTCGCACCGGGCTTGTCCTCGGACGTGCTTGGCGGGAGCTCGGCGAGCGCGGTCGGGCGGCCGATGTGCTGCGCCCGACGCTGCGCGAGGCGACGATGGCACGGTGGGATCTTCCTGCGATGGTTGCGCATCGCGAGCTGGCGCGCGTCGTCGACGGCGCTCCGGCCGCCGATCACCGCCAGAAGGCGGTGGGGCTCGCGCGGACGTTGAGCGCGGAGCTCGGCCGCGAGGACGCGCTGCGCTTTGTCACCGATGGCTGGGCGCGCGATCTGGCGCGCTGAGGGCATGCGGGCGGAGCGCCATCGTCGCTTGATCGTTAGGCAGTAAACAGGAGGTCGCGCGTGCCGGGGCCTGAGGGTGCAGACGGCGGCTCGTTCGTCCCGGGGATGCTCGCCCCCGGGGCGCGCGTCGGTCGTTGGTCGCTGCAACGTCGCCTCGGCCACGGTGGCGCGGGACAGGTGTGGGAGGCGGTCGAAGACGGCGAGGTCCGCTCGGTGGCGCTCAAGCTGTGTCCCTTGGGGTCGCTCCACCTCGATGAGCTCGGGCGGGAGGTGGAGGCGCTCGCGGCGGTGAAGCACCCCCGCATCGTGCGGGTGTGCGACCACGGCGTCGACGCGGGGTTCGCGTGGGTGGCGTTTGAGCGGGTCCACGGGACCGACCTCGAAGGTGTCGTCGCCGCATGGCGTGCGGTGCCGCCTGAGGACCGTTGGGCGCGTGCGGAGCGGATCCTCCGGGATCTCGTCGACGCCCTTGAGGCCGTTCACGCCGCTGGGATGCTGCACCGAGACCTGAAGCCCGCCAACGTCCTGGTGGATGTGGACGGGCACGCCACGCTGACCGACTTTGGCATCGCGCGTGACGCCGGTGCCCGGCCGACGGCGGTCGGCCAACTCGTAGGCACCGTCGCGTACATGGCGCCTGAGGTGATCGAGGCGCGGCCGATCGATGCGAGGGCCGATTTGTACGGCCTGGGGGGCGTCCTGTACACCCTGCTCACCGGTCGACGTCCGGTCGAGGCGGACAGCGTTGCGGGATTTCTTGCGCGCCACCTCAACATGCGCCCCACGCCCCCGCATCGCTGGGTGCCCGACGTGCCGGCGCGGCTGGAGCGCATCGCGATGCGCTTGCTTGAGAAGGACCCGGCCCTTCGCTACCCGAGCGCCGATGCCGTTCGTCGCGCGCTGAACGGGGTCGCTGGCGCGGAGCCCCCTCGGTTGCACGGCCGCAGCGAGGTTCTCGCGTCATTGGTGCGCCGCCTCGCGGGTCCTGCGGGTGTGGTGCGCCTCGTCGGCCCGGCGGGCTCCGGACGCAGCGCGCTGCTGGCGGCGGTCGGCCAGCACGCCGAGGAGTCGGGGATGCGCGTCGTTTGGGGGCCGAGCGCGCCGGTCGGGGGCGTGGCGCTGCTGGACGAGCCGGCCTGTGCGGTCCCGGTGGGCGGCTCAGGCGGCATCGTGGTGGCGACGGCCGACGAGGGGACCGGCCCCGAGGATGTCGTGCTCGTCCCGCTGGACGGAGAGGCGTTGGTGTCGTTGTGGGTCGACGCCGGTGTCGCGAACGACGTCGCGGTGGTCCTCGCGGGCCGCATTGAGGGGACCCCCTTGGCTTGGCCGAAGGGTGCACACGACCTCCTCGGCCAGTTGATTCAGGAAGGGTGGCTCGTACCCGCTGCTTCGGGTGGCTGGACGCTCGCGGAGGGCTGGAGTCGGACGTCGCTGGCGGAGCGGGGGTTGCCGCCGGTCGCTTGGGTCCGCGACCTGGCGCTCGCTCGGTGGGAGCGTCTCCCGGCCGAGGCCCGTGAACTCGCTGCCCTGCTGGCGGTCGTCGACCAGCCGATCGAGGCGGCGCTGCTCGCGCGGTTGTCGGGGCGTCCCGCGCAGGTTCCCCTCTGGTTGTCGGCGTTGGTCGGCGGTGGCCTCGCCCTCTCGGAGCCGGGGCTGCACGACCACGTGGTCCGGTTTGCCCTTCCAGGGAGCGCGCGTGCGATCGCGGAGTCGCTCCCTGAGGCCACCCGATCGGCGTTGCATGCGCGGATCGCGGACGGCCTTGCCCGCGTGCGGAGCCGCAACGGCGGTGGCCGTGAACTGGCGCGGCACCTCGCGGCTGCCGGGCGGGCGCCGGAGGCGGCGGCGGTGTGGGCCCGCCTCGGGGAAGCCGCGCTCACGGCGGCGCGCCTCGATGAGGTGGGTGAGGCCGCCACCGCCTTGCTGTCGCTGGGCGCGCACGTCGACGCCGACAGCCTCCGGGGGCGTGCGGCGCTCGCCGGGCGTGACTTTCCGACGGCGCAAGAGGCGCTGCGGCGGGCGCTTCGGGGGCATCGGACCTCCCCCGAGGCGCGCTTGACCGACGAGCTCGCGCTCGCCGATGCGCTGCGACGCTCAGGTCAGCGCTCGTTGGCCGCCGCGCAACTCGACCGTCTCCTCGAGCTCGACGACCTTCCGGAGACCGCGCGCCTGCGCGCCTTGCAGCTGCGCGGGGCCGTCGCCTTCCATCAGGGCGATTTGACAGCGGCTTCCGACCGGCTGGCGCAGGCGGTCGCCATCGCGAAGGCCGCGCGAGACGTGACCGCCGAGGCGCGTGTTCGGATGTTGCTGGGCGCCGTCCGGGCGCTCGAGCTCGACCTTGTCGGCGCGATGGACCAGCTCGAAGCCGCGGACGACGCCTTGAGCGGCGGCGGGGACGCAGCGACCCGTGCCCGCGTCCTCGTGTACGGCGTGGGCGTCGACAGAGCGCTCGGGCGTCTCGGGCCCGCGTTGCATCGCGCGGAGGCCCTCGTCGACCTTGTGAACGGCGCCAGGCTGTTCGATCTGCTTCCCGCGGCATGGTCGACGCTCGCCGCCGCGCGCCTGTGGGTGGGCCTCGGTCCAGGGGCCCACGAGGCGGCCTCCCGGGCGCTGGAGCTCGCCAGTGCGATGCGACAGCCGGACACGGACGCCGTGCTTCGCGCGGCGCGCGTGTTGGTGGAGCTTGGCGTTCGTGCTCCGTCGCCGCTGGAGCCGTTCGAGGGGGGGCGACTGCGCGACCGGGGTCTGACGGACACCGCGGGTCAGGCGCTCGCCCTTCGCGCGCGCGCGTTGGCGACGATTGACCCGCTCGGGGCGGTCGCGCTCGCTCGCGCAGCGGTCGGCCGTCCGCCGCCCTCCGATCCGCGCGCTTGGTTCGACCGGACCGTCGACGCGGCGCGCGCGCTCGTCGAGGCTGGGAGGCCCGAGGAAGCGCTCGAGGTGTCGGCGCCGCTGCTTCGGGGTGAATTGCGCGCGCTCGACGGCGTGTGGATCGAGGTCGCCTTGCTGCGCATGGCCGCGGGGGCCGCGCAGGTCGAGGCCGACCTCGTCCCGCTGCTCGGGCGTGTCGCCGGGGCGCTGCCAGCACGGCTTCGCGCGTCGTTCGAGGCCCGCAGTCCGGTGGCGGCGGTGTTGGAACGTCACCAGACGGAGAACGCCTCGCAGGAGGGAGACGGCTAGGGTAGGGACGGCAGAGCCGATGACGGGAGGCGCATGGGCCACGAAGCCGACGCTGGGCGAGAGGAGGCGGCGGACCCCCTCATCTTGGACGGCCGCCCCTTGCAGGCGGGCGACCGGCTCGGTGCGTACGTGTTCCAGCGCGAGATCGGCAGCGGCGGCATGGCGCGTGTGCTGCTGGCCAGCGACCCGGCGGGGCAACCCGTCGCCCTCAAGGTCCTGCGTGCCAATCGGATGGAGACCGGGCTCGCGCGTTTCCAGCGTGAGTTCACCGCCCTGTCGCGCCTTCATCACCCCAACATCGTGCGGGTGGATGCCTTTGCCGACCTCCACGGTCACCCGTACATCGCGATGGAGTACGTCGACGGGCCCGATCTGCACACGGTGATCCGGCAGCTCAAAGGGATTCCCGACGCCGACCGCTGGGCGCGCGTCCACGACATCCTGACCCAGCTCTGTCACGCGTTGGCCGCGTTGCACCGACGCGGCATGGTGCACCGCGACCTGAAGCCGAGCAACGTCCTCGTCCATCGGGACGGCACGTGCAAGCTGACCGACTTTGGGATCGTGAAGGACTTGGACCCGTCGGCCAACCCGCAGCTGTCGGCGACGCTCGTCGGCACGTGGGCGTATGCGAGTCCCGAGCACATCATGGGGCAACCGATCGATCACCGGTCGGACCTCTACAGCCTCGGTGTGATCCTCTTCGCCCTGCTGACCGGCAAGCGGCCGTTTCTTGCGGAGGGCATGGCGGGCTACCTCGAAGCGCACCGTGACAAGCCGGCGCCACGCGCCTCCAGCCTTCGCCCCGGCGTGCCGGACGTGCTCGATGACATCTGTGCGCGTCTGCTCGAAAAGTCGCCGCGGGACCGGTTTCAAAGCGCGGCCGAGGTCCTGCAGCGGCTCGGCGTCCAAGCCGCGGTGGATCTCGAATCGGGTCATGGCTGGTCCCCGCCGCTCGTCGGACACGCGACGGCGCGGGCCGAGATCGATGATGCGCTCGCCGGGCTGACCGCGGGTCGTGGCGGCGTCGTCCATCTCCAAGGCGAGGAGGGGTCCGGCCGGTCTCGCGTCCTCCAATACGCGTCGGAGCAGGCTGGGAACATGGGGTTCTTGGTCGTTTCGGGCGCGTTCTCGGAGTCCGACGCGCCGTTCACGCTCACGATGCAGCTCGCACGGGACCTGCTCGAAGGCCTCCCGCCGGGGGCCGCGCCGGATCTTGCCGGTGTCCTCACCACGTGGGCCGATGGTCGCGGGGTGCGCGGCGACACCCGCTACGCCCTCTACGACGCCCTCCGCGAGGCGTTCGCGTCTGCGCTCGACGAGCGGCCCTTCGTGCTGCTGCTCGACGACGCGCAGGAGGTCTCGCCGCTCGAGCGTGACCTGATCGGCTACCTGTTGCGCACGTTGGTCGGGACCGACGCGAGGCCGCTTCTCGTCGTCTCGGCCGGCCGGCGGCCCGTCGCTTGGGTGGAGGCCGGCGGAGACGTGCAGGTGGCAGAAGTCGTCCTGCGGCCGCTTGAGGTCGATGACGTGCGCGCCCTGGTGGTGGATCTGCT
>JBJONI010000097.1:0-3568 GCA_046051915.1 Pseudomonadota bacterium | reverse complement strand
GACGGCGCCTCAGGGAGCAAGCTGTGAGCCTTGACCTCGAAGGTCGGATCGCCGTCGAACGACGCGGGCTCGGGACAGCCGGCGAGGGTGACCGCAAGGGCGGCGAAAGCGCCGATCCCAGCGAACCGCCCCAAACCGGGGAGAACGGACAGGTTCTTCATCATCGACCCTCCGTGGAGGACACGTCTACAGGTTCCGTGGACTATCGAACCGGCCAGCCTGAGGCTCGCCGTCCGCAACGGACTGCGGCACCGCGCAGGGACCGCGCGATGCGCGCCCACCGTATGCCTCACAGCGACGCCGGTCAACGCAGCTCGCATGGCTCTCGCCGCGCCCAAGCGTCCAAGACGTCGAGGACATGAAGCTCCGCCGCTTCCGGCCAGTAGGGCCCCCCGTCGGATGCCGCAAGGATCCTCGCATCCAGCGCGTGCGCGAGGTCTCGGCCGAACAAGCCGCCTGCGGCTTGCAAGGGGCGTGCCACGGGATGGCTGCCGGCGCCCGGCACGACGACCTCGCGCGACGGGTCGCCCCACCACCACCGCTGCGCGCGGCGCGGGCTGCGCGGCCGCACGTCGATCGTGGAGGTGGCCCCGTCGTGGGTGAGCGTCACACCGAAGCCTGTCGGCCCGTCCCACGGTCGAACGTGACGCACCGGACCCAGGGCGGCGACCCAGCGCGTGACCCGCGCCGACTGCGCCCCGACCAAGCTGCGAGAGAAGGGCGCGTCCGACATCGTCTCGAACACGACGCCCCCCTGACGAGGGCCCGGGTCCGCGACCGCAGCCTTCAGCGCTTGCGTCATGCCCGCGAGGACGTCGATGTGCTCGACATGGAGCACACGTCCGGCTGCGCGTGCAGCTCGGAACAAGCCAGCACCCTCCGCAGCGCTCTGCGCCAAGGGGTAGTCGACGAGGACGTGACAGCCCGCCGCCAAGGCCGCGGCGACCTGGGCCGCGTGGGCGTCGTCGGGGCTCGAGATCGCGACGATGTCGGCGGACAGCGCGTCGTCGAAGCGGTCGAGCCGCACGAGGCCTGAAGTCTCCAGGTGGCGGCCTCGCCAACCCCCCATGAGGTCGACGTCGCCTCGCGCGCGCGCAGCAGCCACGCGCGCCGCCCCGGCCACCCCAACGCCCACAAACGCGAGCCGCAAGGTCCCTCCCACTGGCCGACACGCAGCGCCCGCGTCATAACCCGCGCGCCGGAGGGGCCATGGATCCCGTCGTGAGCGGACCGCTCGCCCTGCTCTGCCTCGCGTCCGGCTCCAGCGGCAACGCGACCTACATCGGCGATGATCGATCAGGCGTGATCGTGGACGCTGGCATCGCGGCGAGCCGACTGCTCGAGCGGCTCGATGCCGCCGGCTTCGGCGACGCGAGAATCACCGCGATCCTCGTCACGCACGAGCACACCGATCACGTGGGCGGCGCGGGCGTCCTCGAGCGCAAGCTCGCGCGACGCGGTCAACAACCTACGTTCTACGCAACGAACGAGACCTGGTCGCGAACCCCCGCCGCCTCGCTGCCCTCACGCCGCGCCGAGATCGAGGTCGCGCGGCCGTTCGACGCGGGCGCTTGGACGGTCGAAGCGCACGCGATCCCCCACGACACGCCGGCGCCGGTGGCTTGGACCGTCGAGCGGGCTGGCCACCGCGCTGGCGTGCTCACCGATCTCGGCCACACCCCCGACCGCATCCTCGCGCTCGCAGCGACGCTCGACGTCGCGGCGATCGAATTGAACCACGACGTCGAACGTTTGATGGACGGCCCCTACCCCTGGCCGCTCAAGCAACGCATCCGCGGCCGCTTCGGACACCTGTCGAACCTGGATGGCGCGCGGCTGTTGCGACACGCGGCCCAAGGGCGGCTACGCCACGCCGTCCTCGCGCACTTGTCGGAGCAGAACAACACCCCCGACCTCGCCCTCGCCGCGGCCGACGCCGCGATCACCGAGGGGCGCTGTTCGCTTCGTGTCGACATCGGCGCGCGGGACCGAGCGGTCGGGCCGATCTGGGCGGCCGCCGAGCGAACGGGGCGCCCCGTTCAGCCGACGCTGTTCGACCGCTGACGGCGACGGACCGCGGCCGCGGCGAGCAGCGCAACCGCCCAGGGCGTCGAGGCGCCTGCCGTCGCGGCACATCCACACCCGTCGCTGTCGGCACCGCCGCCGGCGCCGAGCGTCAACCCACGGGCCACCGAGACGTCGACCGTCGCTTGCGCACGGCCCGGCTCGCTCTCAGGGTAGGTCTGCGACCCGTCGTCCGTCACCTCGAGGACGAACGTGTCAGGGCCGACGTAGTCCGCGTCCGACGTGTAGACCCAACTGCCGTCGACGTTCTCGACGGTTCCGTGCGCCGGAGGCGTCACGACCGCGATCGTGTAGGCCGCGCCGTCGGGGTCGAGGACGGTGACCGGCACGGGCGCAGGCTTGCCAGGATGGGCGCGCACCGGCCCCGCATCGAACGTCGGGAGCTCGGTGCACACGGGGCGCGGGAGCCGCTCACCGATCGTCTCCTCGATCCAGTCCAGAACCTTGTCGGGGCGGGTGTAGATACCGCCGTAGCCGCAAGGTTCGTCGTAAGGCACGCCCATGTACGCCCTGCTTGTCACCCCGACGACGAGCTGCTCCTCGCCGACCTTGCGGTAGAGAGGACCGCCAGAGTCGCCGAAACAGGCGTCGACGCCGTTACCACCTGCGCCGATCTCCCCTGCCGGCCGCGCACTGGGGTCACAACCCGTGAGCATGCCGTCCACGCTGTTCTTCTCGCAGTCTGGCGTTTGGATCTCTGTCTTGCCGACGTTGAGGTTGTACCCGCCGCCGTTGCCGGCCGCGTTGGTCGCTCCCCATCCGACGATCGTGACGGGGTCGCCAATGCCCAGGTTGCCGTCGAGATCACAGTCCGAGCCGATACGGCGCGGCGCCACCGACTCGACCGGGCTGTCGAGCTTGACCAAGGCGACATCGAAACCCCATTGGTTCCGCTCGTACTTGGGATGTGCAAAACCCGCTTTCACGTCACGACTCTCGAACGACCCGTCATCCCGTCCGAGTTGACCGAACGACGTCAAGCCCACGACGACCGCGCTGGGGGTTCCATCGACCACACAGTGGCCCGCGGTCATGACCCACCGTGGGTGGATCAGCGTCCCGGTGCACAGAGCGCCATTGATCCAAACCAACGTGGCGTCGGGCCACTCGCCCGGCTCGACCGCGCGGCCCCCGACGACTTGGGCATCCTGCAGCAGGGCTTCGACGTCGAGGTCCGCCAACACGTCATCGCGGGCGCCGGCGCCATCCGCGAGGGTGGCCTCCCCCGACCAAGCCAAGGCCAACGACCACACCGCTGCGAGCATACGCTCCTCCCTGCAGCCGGAGTGTAGCGCACGTGCTGCGCGTCCGCGTCACGATCCCGTCAGGGACAGGTCGGCCAGCGTCAGGGCTTGTCGGGATGGCGCCCAGCGGGCGGGACGACGTCGAGCGCACGCGCGTCACTCGGCACCACCTCGTCGGGCTGAAGCCGAATCAGGATGCCCTCCTCGCGCAACAGCCGACGAAGCTCCCACTTGTCGAT
>JBJONI010000096.1:0-6846 GCA_046051915.1 Pseudomonadota bacterium | reverse complement strand
CCGAACGCCCGAGCACCGACGAGGTCAGCGGGAAGCGACGGACGGGCTCGCTCGCCGCATCGGGGGTCACGACGAGCGTCCAATCCCCGGATTGAACGCGAAGTTCAAAGTCGCCGGCGCTTCCGATGCGTTGTGAGGCGGTCCGCGCCGTGCCGTCCGCCGAGACGGCATGGACGCTGCCTGCAAAACCCGTCGACGTCGACTCCCGCGTGAGGATGTGGCCGTACAGCGCGAGGCCGACATCCAGGGCTTGGTCATACGAGGCCGTCGCCGGGGTGTTTCGGCTTGCGGCCTGAGCGTCGGAACCGACGGCGATCTCCCAACTCCCGGGGGCTGCCCCCGCGTCGTCGGCGGTGAACCCGACGGTCCAACGGCCCGCCGGCAGCGCCAGCGAGAAGGCCCCCGCGTCGTCGAAGGTGGCGGCGAACGTCGCGCCGCTCGTGGCGTCGAGGAACGTGAGCCCACCGCGGGCGGGGGTGGTGCGGGAGGCCGGCGCGAGCGCCCGGAGCAGGGGCTGAACGACGTCGGTCGTCCACGACCCCTCGAACAGGACCGTGGACGGCAGGGTGACGTCGGATTCGGCGTGCACCAACGGGACACGCACGGGGAGCGGCGGCGATCCGTCCGAGGCGGCGCGCGTCGGCTCGATCTCCAAGAACAGTCCGGCATAGACGTCGGCCGTCGCGTCCGTCTCGCCCGGCGCCGCGCCGGTGTCGGAGCCGAGGGTCGCGGAGTCGCTGGTGTCGGTCGCCTCCTGTTCGTTGCTGCATGCGACGAGGTGCAGGGCGCCGCAGGTCCACAGGGCGATCGCGGCGTGGCGCAGGATCATGGCGCCTCCAACTGCCACCGGACGGTGACGAGGTGGTCTCGGTTGCCGTCCGACACGAGCGCGCGGACGGTGGAGCCGAACAGCGGCGCCGGGTCGAGCAGCTCGACGCGCGCCAACCACAGGTCGCCCTGCTGCACCAGCTCGGGCGGCGTGTGCGGGACGTTGAGCACGTCGGGCCACTCCACGCTCAGCGGCGCCCCTTCCGGGTCTGCGGCCAACAACAGGAGCGTGACGGTCGGCGTGCGCACGATCACCGTCTGCGGATCGACCGCTGGCTCGAGGATCGTGGGCGCGTCGTCGACCGGGGGCTCGGGGAGTGGGAGCACCCAGAAGCAGCCGTGCAGCGGAGCGGTGAGGAGGGGAAGCATGCGAGTCAGCATGCAGAAACCATGCCCGCCAGAAAGCGGCCTTGTTCGGTGCGGCTTCATCGCGTGGCCTCGGGCTCGAACCACGCCTCAGGGTAGTCCAGCCTTGCGATCGTCATCGAGGACGTCGTGTCATCGCAACGCAGGGTCACGACGTGCCGCTGGTCGGGGTCGGGGAGCTCGATCGCGTAGTGTTGCGCGGCCAACGTTCCGATTGGGGCGCCGTCCCGGCTGACGAGGCACGCGGCGTCGTAGCGGCTCGCGAACCGCAACCGGGCGGGCAGTCGTTCGAGATCGACCACCACGCCGATGCGTTGCTCGCCCGGCGCAAGGTCAAGTCGGACCGAAGCCGGTCGGATCATCGCGCCTTGCAGCGTGAAGTTTTGGGTGCCGGAGGGCACGAGGGCGCAGGCGCGGTCCCGCGTGGTGCCGATTCGCTTTCCGTCGAGGAAGACGTCGGCGGGCGCGGCGAGCGCTCGGAAGCTGACGCACGCAGGCACGGGCGCCGCCTCGGTGGCGGCCGGGGACGACGGGGGACCGCTCGGGGCGTCGCCCTGGAACGTCGCCGGCGCTCGGACGAAGGTGGGGCGCGGCGAAGCGCGGTCGGTCGTCGCCCCGGCCGACACGGTCGGACCAGGGACGCCGGTCGCGGCGCGTGGCGGTGATGTCGTGGCGGATGCTGTGAGGCCGGGCCGCACCGGGCCGGCGACCTCGGCCGCGGGTTGTGCCCTCGCGGCGGGCGGCGCGGACGCAGGCGCAGAGGCTGCTTCGGGCGGGGCGGCCTTCGCGACCTGCGCTTCGTCGGACGCTTGGCCCGACGCTGGATCGGACCGTGGATCGGACGGTGGCAGCGCCAGCCACAAGCTCAACGGGGCCACGATCAGCACCATCGCGCCCACGACCGCGAGCGTCGTCGCGCTGGGCGCCGACCAACCGTCGGCCTCGAGGGGGAGCTCGCGCTGCACCAGGTCGAGGGCCTCGGCGTCGTCGGGGCGAATCGTGAGGAGCCGATCGACGAGGCGGAGCCCAGCGACGGTCTCGCCGCGATCGAGGTGCGCTCGGGCGGCGAGCCGGAGTCGGTCCGGAAGCGCGGCCTCGTACCGCGCGCGGAGACTCGCCCCCTCGGTGACCAACGCGGCGAGCGTCCACGGAGACCCGTCGGCGCTGGTGTCGACTTCGCGGGACACGGCGGCCAACGTTCGGCGCATCGCCGCGGCGGACGGCGGCCGCGCCTCGATCGACGGGGACAGCGCGGCCTCAATCGCATCGGCGAGACCGGCCGAGGTCGCCGGTGCGAGGGCGAGGACTTCGGGGCGGCGTCCGTCGATCACGTTTCGCAGGACCACGCTCGGGTTGCTGCCTTCGAACGGCAAGCGCCCTGTGGCGGCTTGGAACAGCACGACCCCGAGCGAGAACAGGTCGCTCCTGGCGTCGAGCGTCTCGTCACGCGCCGCCTCGGGAGACATCCACAACGGGCTGCCGACGAGCGCGCCGGTCAACGTCAACTGGGAGTCGTCGAGGAAGCGAGCGATGCCGAAGTCCATGAGTTTGACGGCACCATCCCGTCGAATCATCACGTTGTCGGGCTTCAGGTCTCGGTGCAGGATGCCCTCGGCGTGCGCCGCGGTGAGGGCGTCGCAGAGCGCGACACCGAGCTCTGCGACGATCTCACTGGGGACCACGCCACAACGGTCGAGGAGGGAACCGAGGGTTTCGCCATCGACGTACTCGGTGACGATCCAGGCATCCGGCGCGTTCTCCCCGGAGAAGTCGAGGATCTCGACGATGTTGGGGTGCCGCAGGCGTTCGATCGCTTGGGCTTCGCGGGCGAAGCGCTTGCGGTTGCGCGTCGACGCGGAGAGGTGGGGGTGCAGGATCTTGAGCGCGACGTCGCGCCCCACCGTCTCGTGGCGCGCGCGCCCCACCGTGGCCATGCCGCCTTCGCCGAGCTTTTCGACGATGCGGTATCTCTCGAAGATCTCGCCGATCAATGCGGCGCCTCGGGCCCGTCCGATGAGGTCCGCGTCAGCTCGAGCGCGTAGACGGGCAGGCCGCGTTCGCGGAACTTGCGTTGGTAGTTCGTCTCGACGTCATCGGGCCACAGCGCGGTGCGGGTCACGTCGAGGCTCGCCGCCGTCTCGACGAGCGGCAGGCGTGCGGCCGGCGCGTCCTCGGGACCGTGCGCCAGCACGTGACGCGTGCGTTCCACGTTGGGGAAATGGTCGGTCTTGAGTCGGAAGACGCCGCCGGGAGCGAGGAGCTTGGTGACGTCCTCAAGGAACCACCGCGACAACAACCGGTTCTTCTCGTGGCGCTCCTTGGGCCACGGGTCCGGGTGGTTGACGTAGATGCGGTCCAACGATCCGGGCGTGAACAGGTCGTGCAAGAACGCAGCGTGATAGCGGAGAATCCGAGCGTTGGGGACGCCGGCCGCGCGGATCTTCCTCGCGCACAACACGGTGCGCTTGTACCGAATCTCGATGCCGACCATCCGCGCGTGGGGCAGCAACGCCGCCATCCCGCTGAGGAAGAACCCGTTGCCGGAGCCGATCTCGAGGTGAAGGGGACCGCTCGATCCGAACTCTTCGTCCCACCGACGGCCGACCGCGTGGGCGTCCTCCACCGTCAGCAGCGGACGGCCGAACGCCCGATGCTCCAGCACGAACGGGTTCGTTTCGAGCGAGTCGAACCCCTCGAGGTCGCGGTCGCGAAAGGCAGGCCCGCCGCCCGCCGTCTTCGGCAGGGGCGCCTGCGGTGTGGGCCTCCCGTGCGCTGCCATCGTCCGGCCTCCGTCGATGCTTCGCGCCGTATCGAACTGGGCAGAGGCTGGCACGTTCGTCGGCGCGTCGGGCGTCACGCCGTCGGCTTCTTCCAGTACACCTCGGGCTCGCCGAGCGCGCGCGCGGTGTGGCGTCCGAGCACGAACAGCAGGTCGCTCAACCGGTTGAGGTAGCGCAGAACGCCTTCGCCGGCCTCGGGTTCGACCGCGAGGAGCGACACGACGCGTCTCTCCGCCCGGCGCGCGACGGTTCGCGCTTGGTGCAGGAACGCGCCCACCTTGCCGCCGCCGGGGAGGATGAACTCTTGGAGCGGGGGCAGGGCGTCGTTGAGTTGGTCGATCCAGCCCTCAAGCTTGAGGACGTCCGGCTCCTCGACGCGAAACATGCCCGGCCAGCGGTCGGAGGGGCGTGTCGCGAGGTCGGCCCCGACGTTGAACAGGTCGTTTTGGATCACGGCGAGCATCCCGTCGATCGTGGCGACCGCGTCGGGGAGCCTCGCGCCCTCGTCGCCGAGGAACGTCCGAACGATCCCGAGCACCGCGTTGAGTTCGTCGACCGTGCCGTACGCTTCGATGCGCGCATCGTCCTTGCGGACCTCGACGCCACCCACGAGCCGTGTGGTGCCTCGGTCGCCTGTCTTCGTGTACACGCGCGTGATGCGCATCGCCGACCTCCGCAACGCGCGCCTCTAGCCCGCTGCCCTCGGGTGCGCCCTGCGGTTGACACGTCCTTGCGTTTGCGGCCCGGGCGCGCCATGGGACCGCGGCAAGGGGGCATCATGGAGCGGCTGCATCGACGGGTTCCGGCGCAAGAGCTTCGCGGCGTGGAGGCGGTGCTGCTCGAGGTGATGACGAGCGACCTGATCGAAAAGCCGATCGGGCAGCTCGCGCCCGAGAACGTCGCCGACCTGTTCGCGCTCGCGGTGTGCCCCGAGGCGCCTGTCGGCCTTCAAAAGCGACTCCCAACGTTCCTCAAGCGCATCGCGGCCGAGGTTCTCGACCTGCCCAACGGGGTGGAGTTCCTCGGCGCGCTGGCGACGTTTGCCGGCTTGCCAGGGGCGCGGGTCCCCGACGGCCTGCGCGACATGTGGCGTGTGGAGGGCGAGCGCCCGAAGCGCAGCGCCGCCGAGCGTGCGGCGATCGAGGCCGCGCTTGCAGGGTGGGCGTCCGAGGCACCCGAAGCCTTCGCGATCGCGAAGCCAGCGCCCCCAGCGGTTCGGGCCCCGATCGGGGCGCGTCCGGTGTCGCGCCCCGTCGTTCGCAACCTCGCGATGGTCGAGCCGACGTTCGCACCGCCGCGGCACGGCTCTGCGGGCGCGGCGCGACCGGAGCGGGCCGCGCGGGCACCGGCCACACCCAAGCCGCGCCCGATGGACGACCCGGCGCGTAACCGTTGGCTCGATGCCGTGTTGTTGGAGCGCCTGTCCGCGGAGGGCGTCTTGGAGCGCGGGCTCGCGGAGATCGTGCTGCTCGGTGCCGTCAAACATCGGGCCCGGGATGTCTACCCGGAGTTGACCCCCGTGCAGATCCGGGAACGGCTCCGCGCGCTTGAGAAGGGCGAGCCGGCGCGCGTTCGGTTCAGCGCGGGTCGCTGGATCCTCAAGACGGGGCGCTGACCGGGTCGTCGTCGGGTGGGTCGGCGTAGACCTGCTCCATGTCGGCGAGGATGCCGACCCACACGGCTTTGACGGCGCGCAGCGCGATCAACTGGAACCCGCAGGTCGAGAGGACGACGAACCACTCGATGCCGGGGCGGTTGATCTCGCCCGTGGCCACGAGCGCGATCAGGCAGAACATCGCGTAAACCGTGCCCGACATGTACCCGACGACCGTCGCGCCGGTCCATGAGCCCGGGTCACGCTGGTAGACGGCGCCGCAGGTGGGGCATTTGGCGTGCAGCTCGAACGGGCCTCGGAACAGCGCGCCCTCCTGACACACGGGGCAGCGCCCCGAGAACAGCGTGGTGGCGATCGACGACATGGGGCGCCTCGGGGTTCAGGCCGGAGTGGACGTGCAGGTCAGGGCGTCCAGGCCGCGACGGCGGCGTGGAGGCGGGCGAGGGCGTCGGTGCGGTCGAGGAGCGCCAAGCTGTCGCCGATGCCGGGGCTGACGGCCCCGCCGGTCAACGCGATGCGGATCGGCTGCGCGACCTTGCCCATCCCGAGGCCGCGGTCCGCGCAGAACGCGGCGAGGGCCTCATCGATCGCCACGGGCGACCAAGCGACCGAGGACAAGACGTCCGCGACGGCAGCGAGCGGCCCCCACGCCTCGGTCTTCGCGACGTGCTTGGCGACGGCGCCGGCGTCGTAGGTCGTGGGCGCGGCGAGCGTCCATGCGGCCGCCGTGTCGAGGTCGGCGAGCGTCGACAGCCGGGCTTGGTACAGGGCGAGGACGCGGCCGCGTTGGCCGGCAGGCACGCCAGCAAACGGCGAGGACGGCACGACCTCGAGCCATTGGTCCTGGACGTCCAACAGGCGGTCGATGGTGGCGGCACGGATGTGATCGGCGTTGATTGATGTGAGTTTGACGGCGTCGAACCGTGCCGGGCTGGTGTTGACGTGGGACACGGAGAAGCGGTGGACCAAGCTTTCGAGCGTGAAGAACTCCGTGTCGTCGCCGGGGCTCCAGCCGAGCAGGGCCAGGTAGTTGAGCAGCGCCTCCGGCAGGTAGCCCCGCTTTCGGAAGTCCATCACCTCGATCATCGGCAGATCGACGCCGAGGGCTGTCGCCAGCGCCTCCGCCGTCGCGACCTCGTCGTTCTTCTTCGCGAGGAACGCCTCGACGGTGTCGAGCTCCAGCCCAGCCCGCGCCGCGAGGTCCGCGGCCTTGGACCCCCCGGCGATGGCCTGACGTGCGGCCTCGCGGGCCGTTTT
>JBJONI010000095.1:0-3107 GCA_046051915.1 Pseudomonadota bacterium | reverse complement strand
CAGCATCGACGCCCTGAGCACGCTGGGGCATCCGTACGCGCTGTCGGTTCGCGAAGATCCCGCGAAGTTCGCCCACGAGCAAGCCGACGCGATCCACGTCCGACTCGCCGAGAGCGGGCTGGACGTGCCCGCCGATCGCGAGATCGTGGCCCTCGTCGCCTACCTTCAGCGATTGGGCAAAGACGGCACCGCCGCGCTGGCGCACCAGAAGGCCGCGGCCGAGGCGGGTCCATGAATCCGCTGACCCGCGCGGCCGCCGACGGCGTCCTCGACGCCGGACCCTCGGCGATGGTGACCGTCCTGTTCGTTGTCCTCTTCCTTGGCTGGGTCGGCTGGACCTGGCTCCCCCGCACCCGGGCCCACCTAGACGCCTGGGCCCGTGCCCCGCTTTCCGACGACACCCCCGGAGGTGATGCGTGAAGACCCCACCGCCTGAGCTGCAGCCGCACGAGGAAGCCGATGGCATCCTCGAGGAAGACAACCCGCTCCCCGACTGGTGGGTCGGACTGTTCCTGGTTTGTATCGCGTGGTCCGCCGTCTACGCCGTCCGCTACCACGTGCTCGAATCCGCCGATCAAGGCGCTTGGTACGACGCCGAGGTCGCCGACGCCGCGACGCGCTGGCCCGAGCTTTCCAAGCCCAAGGGCTTCGACGACAGCCCGGAGACGCTCGCCGCCGGGGACGCCGCGTTCCAGAAGAACTGCGTCGCCTGCCACAACGCCGCGCTCACCGGCGGCATCGGCCCCAACCTCACCGACGACCGCTGGATCCATGGCGGTGGGTTCGACGCCGTTCGCGCGACGATCGACAAGGGCATCGGTGCCAAGGGGATGCCCGCATGGGGCCCACAGCTCGGCCCCCAAGGCGTCGCCGCGGTCGCGTCGTACGTCCTGAGCAAGAACCAAGGCGAAGCCGGCCGAGCGCTCGGCACCGCGATGGGCGCCTACGCCGAAGGCGGCGCGTCGGTCGGTGTGGTGGGCGCGGAGGCACCGGCGTCCGCCCCAGCCGCCGAGGCATCGCCGCCCCCCGCTGCGGCCCCGGCTCCCGCGCCCGTGCAAGGTCCGCCGGAGGTCGTCGCGGGTGCGACCGTGTACAACGACAAGTGCGTGGCGTGCCATGGACCGGAGCTCAAGGGCGGCGTCGGTCCCGACCTCACCGACACCACGTGGATCCACGGAGGCGATCTGGCCTCGATCAAGGCGACGATCACCAAGGGCGTCCCCGAGAAGGGGATGATCACGTGGGGTGGGATCTTGTCCGACGCCGAGATCCACAACGTCGCGAGCTTCGTGCTGAGCAAGGGACAGTAGGCATGTCGGTCTTCCACCATGGGCGCAAGTGGGTCTACCCGCTGTCGATCGGCGGGCGCTTCACCAAGGTTCACAACGCCACGTCGGTCGGGCTGTTCGCCTTCCTGTTCGTGGTGCCGTTCCTGCGTCTGGGTGGACGGCCTCTGTTCCTGTTCGACATCGCTGCGCGGGAGTTGACCTTCCTCGGCGCACGTTTCACCGCCACCGAGGGCGTGCTGATCATGCTGACGGCGCTCGGCGCGGCCGGCGCGCTGTTCCTCGTGACGGCCATGTTCGGGCGGGTGTGGTGCGGCTACGCTTGTCCGCAGTCTGTCTTCATGATCAACGTGGTGTTCCGGATCGAGTCCTGGTTGGAGGGGGACCGCAGCACCCGCATGGCGGCCGAGCGCGAGCCGATGACCGCGAAACGGCGCGTGAAAGCGCTCCTCAAGTACACGCTGTTCCTCGCTTGGGCCTGGTTGGTCTCGATGGCCTTCATGGGCTTCTTCGTACCCACGGACCGCCTGTGGGCGCTCGACCTGTCGACCACGGAGGTTGGCGTCGTCGGCTTCTTCACGCTGCTCTGGTTCCTCGACTTTACGTGGTTCCGCGAACAGACGTGCAACTACATCTGCCCTTACGCCCGGTTTCAGTCCGCCCTCACCGACCGTCATAGCTGGACGATCCGGTACGATGAGGCACGCGGCGAGCCGCGCGGCAAGGGCGCCCGCGCGCGTGGTGGCTGCATCGACTGCAACAAGTGCGTCGCCGTCTGCCCGCAGGGCATCGACATCCGCGACGGCTTCCAGTTGGAGTGCATCGCGTGCGGCAAGTGCATCGACGCATGTCAGACCGTGATGCCCAAGCTCGGTCATCCCACGCTCGTTCGCTACACCACCATGGCGAAGGACGCGGGCGAGCCGACGCGCCTCGTGCGCGTGCGGACGGTCGCGTACGCTGGCCTGCTGAGCGCGGTCCTCGGCGGCTACGTCGCCGTCGCCGGCCTGCACACGCCGGTGGAGCTGATTGTGGACCGCCTGCCCGGCGCGCTGTTCGTGGAGGACGCCGACGGCTACGTCCGCAACACCTACTTCGTGCAGGTGACCGACCGGACCCTCACGGAGGCCGAAGGTGTATGGGCTGTCGCGATCGAAGGGCTACCCGACGGCGCACAAGTTCAAGCGCAGCCCCTGATCGTCGCGTCCGGGTCGTCGAGCCGGGTGCCTGTCATCGTTCGGATCCCCAAGGCCGCAGCGCCCGGGGAGTTGCCGCTCGTCGTCCGCGTGCGCAGCGCCACGGAGGCCGTGACCGCAGAGACCACCTTTCATGGGCCCAAGGGCCAAGGGATGCCGTAGCCATGCGCTTCGAGCACGGGATTGTCGTCTTCTTCCTCGTCGTCTTTGCGGCCAATGCCGTCATGTACACCCTCGCGAGCGGCCTCAACGACCCGCTCGTTCCCTCGTACGAGGCCGAGTCCCGGTGAACGCCATCGGGTCGACGCCGTGTCCACACTGCGGCACGAAGGTCGACGGGCCGCCCGGCACCTACTGCTGCGCGGGCTGCGAGGGGGCGGCGCGCCTGCTCGCGGACCTGTCGCTGTCTGGATGGTACGAGGAGAGGCTCTCGCCCGCACCGCGGGTCGCCCCAGCGCCTGCGATCGCGTGGGACGCGCTGCCGTTGCACCACCGTCCCGACGGCAGCGCCGAGCTGTTGCTGCAGGTCGACGGCCTGCGATGCGCCTCCTGCGTGGGTCTGTGCGAGGCCATCCTCGAAGCCACCCACGGCGTCGACGAAGCGACCGTCAGCCACGCGACGGGC
>JBJONI010000094.1:0-2929 GCA_046051915.1 Pseudomonadota bacterium | reverse complement strand
TGGGATTGCACTACGTCAACGGCAGCGGCGAACTCACCGTTCTGGCGATGATGCTCGTTGGGGCTGGCCTTGGGTTCCTCTGGTACAACGCCTACCCGGCGTCGGTGTTCATGGGGGATGTCGGGGCGCTCGGTCTCGGCGGCGGCCTCGGCCTGTTCGCGATCCTGACGCACCAGGAGCTGTTGCTGGTGTTGGTCGGTGGGGTGTTCGTGCTCGAGACCGTCAGCGTGATCATCCAGGTTTCGAGCTTCAAGGCCACGGGCAAGCGCGTGTTCCTGATGACCCCGATCCACCACCACTACGAGAAGAAGGGGTGGAGCGAGCCGAAGATCATCGTTCGGTTCTGGATCCTGAGCATCCTCTGCGCCCTGGTGGCGCTCTCCACGCTCAAGTTGCGGTGATGGCCATGCCTGCGTTGGACGAACAAGCCGTCGTCGTCGTCGGGATGGGGCGCTCCGGCGTCGCCGCTGCGCGTCTCGCGTTGGCCCAAGGGGCCCGCGTCGCTTGCCTCGACGACAACGCCACCGCCGCGATCCCTGACGGATGCACCCGTCTCGCGCCGGAGGCGGCCCTCGACGCGGCGTGCCGTGCCGATGTGCTCGTGGTGTCGCCCGGGGTCGCGGCGGCGCATCCGGTGGTGCAAGCCGCGCGCGACGCCGGGGTCGACGTGGTGGGGGAGCTCGGTTTTGGGTGGCGCTTCCTCGCGGTCCCCGCCGTGGCGATCACCGGCACCAACGGCAAGAGCACCGTGACGACGTTCACCGGCGCGTTGTTGGCGGCGGCCGGCTGGCGCGTGTTCACCGGGGGCAACCTCGGTGTGCCGTGGTGTGAGGCGGTGTTGGCGGCGGCGACGGGCGAGGTTCCCGAGGTCGCCGTCCTCGAGGTGAGCTCGTACATGATGGAGTTGCCGGGCGGGTTCGACCCGCGCGTCGCGGTGGTCCTCAACCTCACCCCCGATCACCTCGCGCGGCACGGGACGATGGCGAACTACGGCGCGCACAAGATGCGGTTGCTCGAGCGGATGGGTCCGACCGACTTGGCGATGTGGCCCGAGGGGGTCGCGGCGTTGGAGGAGGCGGTGCCTGAAGCGTTTGCCGGTCGGCGCGTCCGACTCGGCGGCCGGCCGGGGGCGTGGGTCGAGGGCGATCTCGGCCGGGTCGCGCTGCCCGGTCAAGCTTGGTCCCCCGACGGCGTGGACGCGCCGGTCGACGCCGCGTTCGATCTGACGACGTTGCAGGTCGAAGGCGCGCACAACCGCGAACACGCGACGACGGCAGCTGGATTGGCGTTGGCGATGGGCGTGCCCGCGGACGTCGTGGCGGGTGCGCTGCCCGCGCTGCGTGCGCTGCCTCACCGGACCGAGCCCGTCGCGGAGGTGGGCGGCGTCGTGTGGATCAACGACAGCAAGGCGACGAACTGCGAGTCCACGCTCGTGGCGATCGAGGGCATCGCGCGCCCGTGCGTCGTGCTGCTCGGTGGCGAGGCGAAGGGGCCCGGCTTTGCCGTCCTCGCCGCGGCCTTGGCGCGTCATCGGGCCGTGGTGTGCTTCGGGGGCTCCGGTCCGGCGATCGCGGACGAGCTCGAAGCAGTGGGCGTCGCGGTGCTTCGGGAGGGCAGCATGGAGGCGGCGATGCAGCGCGCGCACGCGCTGGCGAGACCGGGCGACGCGGTTCTGCTCTCTCCGGCGTGCGCCTCGTTTGACGCGTTCCGCAACTTCGTGCACCGTGGCGAGACCTTCCGGGCGTTCGCCGAAGCGCTCGCTGCCGGGGAGGGCGCATGAGCGGGCGCGGTACACCGCCGACGGATGTTTCGTTTGGCGGCGACGATCCGCCGAGTCGGCTGACGCCTGCGCCGGAGGTCCGCGGCGGAGCCGGTTGGGCGGGGGCGGACCGCGGTCGGTCCCCGCGAGGCCGCGGCGTCGAGGACGGCCCCGTGACGTCGCTGCCGCCCGTGGAGCCCCTCCCGGCGCCGAGCACCGTCCCCACGGCGTCGAGCCTCGCGCTGGGCGAAGTGACGAGCGTGACGTCGCCGGCTGTGCGCGACGTTCGTGACCTGCTGCCGGTGTTCGAAGGCGTCGATCTGCCGATGCTCACCGCCGTCGTCACGCTGGTGGCGATCGGCATGGTGATGGTCATGACGGCCTCGTCCCACTTCGGCATCCAGACGGAGGCCTCCGTCTGGGCCTACGGCATCAAGCAAGCGGTGGGCATCGGGCTCGGGTTGTTCGCGGCGGTGCTCGTGATGCTGGTGCCGTACCGCTGGCTGCGGTGGTCCCCGGTGCCGTTCTACGTGCTGACGTTGATCGTGCTTGGACTCGTGCAGTCGCCGATGGGGGTGGTGGTCAAGGGCGCGCGTCGGTGGCTCGATCTCGGTCCCCTCCGCCTCCAGCCGAGCGAGATCGCCAAGCTCAGCATCAGCCTGTTGCTCGCCCGGCACTTCAACCTCAACCGCGGCCGGGCCGACGATTTCTGGGGCGTGCTGGTCCCGGTGGGCGTGTGGCTTGCGCCGGCGGCGGGCCTCGTGATCCTCCAGCGTGACCTCGGGCAAACCATGCTGTTGCTCGGCATCACGGGGGTCGCGATCGTGGTCGGTGGCACGCCGCTGAGGTGGATCACGGCGTTTCTCGGCATCGTCACCAGCTTCGTCCTGCTCGCGATCGCGCTGGAGCCGTACCGCGTCACCCGGGTGCTCAACTTCCTCGACCCCTTGTCCACGGCCGACGCCGAGGGGCTGCAAGTCGCGCAGGGCTGGGTCGCGATCGCGGTCGGCGGGCCGTGGGGGGTAGGCCTCGGCAATGGCGTCGCGCAGCAGGGGTTCCTCCCCGAGGCGCACACCGACATGATCTTGGCCGTCATCGGCGAGGAGACGGGGGTGTTCGGCATGCTCGCCGTCCTCGTGCTCGAGCTCGTCGTGATCGCGCGCGGGATGG
>JBJONI010000093.1:0-7354 GCA_046051915.1 Pseudomonadota bacterium | reverse complement strand
ACACGACGCCCGTGGGCGCGGCGCCCGGCTCCTGGAGGTCGACGACGGTGGTGCAGGCGGTCAGCCAGACGATCGGAAGGGTTCGCATGTGGGAAGGGTAGCCCATGCGGGGCCTACGACGCCACCGTTCCGTCATCCACGCGGGGGGGGGCTTGCGGGGAGCGCCCCCGGGATTACCGTCCCTTCACACCCGAGGCTGCGATGTCCTTCGAGAACCCCACCGACGCTCCCAACATCGAGCTGCCCGATAGCCTCGACATCCCGGTGCTCGCGATCCGCAACACCGTGATCTTTCCGGTGCTCGCGTTCCCGATCAACGTGGGTCGAGCCCAATCGGTCCGAGCCGTCGAACTCGCGATGGCGACCTCCGACAAGTTGCTCGGCATCGTCGCCCAACGCGACGGCAAGACCGAGACGCCGGGGCCCTCGGAGCTCCACGGCGTCGGGACGATCGTCAAGATCCTCAAGATGGTGAAGATGCCGGGCAACAAGCTCAACGTCATCATCCAAGGCATCAGCCGCGCCGAGGTCGCGGAATGGACGCAGACCGACGAGGTCCTGCGGGCACGCCTGCTCCCGCGCAAGCAAGAGGAGGCGAAGGGCGATGAGGTCCGTGCCTTGACGGCGACGCTGCGCGAGCTTGCGCAGCGGGTGATCGAGCTGTCGCCATCGATCCCGGCCGAGGCCAGCTTCCTCGTGCGCAGCATCGAGGAACCGGGCGTGCTCGCCGACGTCGTTGCCAGCAACCTCAGCATGTCCGGCGAAGACAAGCAGGACTTGCTCGAGACCTTCTCGACCCAAGAGCGGCTCGAGAAGGTGATCGCGCAGCTTCAGCGCGACCTGAACGTGCTGGAGGTGTCGACCAAGATCCAGTCCGAGGTCAAGGGCGAGATGGACAAGGCGCAGCGCGACTACTTCCTGCGCGAGCAGCTCAAGGCGATCCAAAAGGAGCTTGGAGAGGCCGACGAGCGCCAGGAAGAGTTCGACGAGGTGAAGAAGAACATCAAGAAGGCGCGGATGCCGAAGCACGTCGAGCAGGTCGCCGTGAAGGAGCTCAAGCGGATGGCCCGGATGAGCCCAGGCGCCGCGGAGTACACCGTCAGCCGGACCTACCTCGACTGGCTCTGCGACGTGCCGTGGAACACGGAGTCGGAGGACCGACTGGACGTGAGCGAGGCCGAGGCCGTCCTCGACGCCGACCACTACGGGTTGGAGAAGGTCAAGCGGCGCATCCTCGAGTACCTCGCCGTTCTCCAACTCAAGAAGGACATGAAGTCGCCGATTCTGTGCCTCGTCGGCCCCCCGGGCGTCGGTAAGACGAGCTTGGCGAAGTCGGTCGCGCGGGCGCTCAACCGCAAGATGGAGCGGATCTCCCTCGGTGGCGTTCGCGACGAGGCGGAGATCCGCGGGCATCGCCGCACCTACATCGGCTCGATGCCCGGCAAGATCGTCAAGAGCTTGAAGAAGGCAGGGACGCGCAACCCGGTGTTCGTGCTCGACGAGATCGACAAGCTCGGCAACGACCACCGCGGTGACCCGAGCTCGGCGCTGCTCGAGGTCCTCGACCCCGAGCAGAACGACACCTTCCACGACCACTACCTCGACGTGGACGTCGACCTGTCCCGCGCGCTGTTCATCGCGACGGCGAACGTCGCCGACCAAATCCCCGGCCCGTTGCGCGACCGCATGGAGGTGATCCGCATCTCCGGGTACACGCATCGCGAAAAGACGGAGATCGCGCGCCGTTACCTCTGGCCGACCGCGCTCGCGGCCCATGGGCTCACCAGCGAGCAGGTCGAGATCACCGATGGCGGCCTCTCCACGCTCGTCGAGGAGTACACGCGAGAAGCAGGCGTTCGAGGCCTCAAGCGTGAGGTGGACGCCGTCTGCCGTCGCGTCGCGATGGTCGTCGCTCGCGGTCGCGTAGAAGGGAAGATGGAGCTGGACCGCACCAAGATCCGGCGGATCCTCGGCGCGTCGCGCGGCGTGCGCAACCACGAGCGGGAGGTCGTCGACCCGGGCGTCACCCGTGGCTTGGCGTGGACCGCCGCAGGGGGCGACACGCTCCTCATCGAGGCGGCTCGGATGAAGGGCAAGGGCAACCTCACGCTCACCGGGTCACTCGGCGACGTGATGAAGGAATCGGTCAGCGTCGGTCGCTCCTTCGTCAAGTCGATCTGCGAGCACCTCGGCATCGAGGAGTCCGAGTGGGACGTCTCCGACGTTCACATCCATGTCCCTGAGGGCGCGGTCCCGAAGGACGGCCCATCGGCCGGCGTCACGATGGTCACGACGCTCGCTTCGCTGTTCACCGGCCTGAAGGTGGACTCGGAGCTCGCGATGACCGGCGAGATCGACCTCCACGGCAACGTCCTGCCGGTGGGCGGCATCAAGGAGAAGGTCGACGCGGCCGCCCGGGCGCGGCTTGAGCCTCAGATCGACGACGAGGTGTGGGGCGACGAGGAGGCCGAGGAGCTGTGGATCGCGAACCCGATCGATGCGGCGGGCGAGACGAGCAACGCCAAGGCGGCGATCAAGCGCGTGCTGCTCCCGTGGGACAACCGCCGGGACATCTTCGACGTGAGCAAGGACGTCCGCGAACGCCTCGAGATCATCCCGGTGCAGCGCGTGGAACAGGTGCTCGACTTCGCGCTGGGCGCCGAGAACCTCAAGGCGCGCCGCGACGCGTTGGCCGCGCGGCGGGCGGCGTCAGTCGCCGAGGCCTGAGGTGCGCCGCCGCCACGCCTCGCGGATGCGTGCCGCGAGCGTGGCGAAGGCGGCGTCGTCGAGGTCGGGGCGTCCACGGAGGCGGTCGCCGGCGGTGGCGAGCAGGGTCTCGAACGCTTGCCGCTCCCGGTCGTCGAGCCGCGGATCGATGCGGTAACGCGCCGCCCATGCGGTGCCGTGCAGCCACGCGGGGCGATCGGCCTCGTGGGGGCGCACCAGCAGCTCCGCGAGGCCGTCGTCGCGCAGCAGGTGACGAACATCGTCCGTCGGGGCGTCGGCGGTCGGCGCGGTGTGGCGCGAGAGCAACGCGGCGACGTCGTCGAGGCGGGGGGGCCGGACCTCGAACGTGGCGGCGTACCAAGGATGGACGCCGCAACACACGTCACGCGCGGGGCAGGAACCGCACGCGGGCAGATCGAGGGTTCGAAGTGCGTTGCGGTTGATCGTCCAGACAGCCTCGATGCCGGCCAGCGCGTCGGGGGCGACTTGGCACGGCGGGAGGTTGGCGAGCTGGATCGGCGGGAGCACGACGGTGGCCGCGGCGCGCGCGAGCTCGGAGGTCAAGCGGTCGTACGAGGGAAACTGGGTGCCGTAGCTGCGACCCAGCTCGGAGGCGTCGGGATAAAACACCCGGATCGAGAGTCGTTTCGGCGCGTAACGACGCGTGAGGTCGATCAACGTCTGCGCGAGGGCATGGACGTTGCGGTCGGTGACCACGACGCTCAGATCGAACGGGCCGCCCGCTGCCGCGAACACGTCAAGCCCCGACAAGAGCGCGTCCATCGCACCGCGGTTGCCAGCGACAGCCGTCCACACGTCCGCATCGGTGGCGTGCACCGTGACGTCGAGGTGAATGCGACGGGCGGCGAGGCCCTCGGCGAGTCCAGGGCGTCCAAGACGGTTCCCCGGCGTGTGGATGCTGATCCGCCTTCCGGCGAACGCGTCGAGGAGCGGCAGGACGGCGGGGAACTGAAGCAGGTCATCGGACCACAGCACCACGTCGACGTCGGGCCACTGCGTCGCGAGGCGTCGGGCAGCGTCGAGGATGCGCGCGATGTCCGTGGGGCTCGGCGGCGGCAGATCGCGGGGCGCCGCCACGGCCGTGCGGGGACAGAACGAGCAGTGCATCGAACAGGGCGCGTGCCGGCGGTCGAGCTCGATGTGGATCAACCGGGCGTGAACGGGCGTGGCGCGCAAGTCGAAGCGAACGTCGCGCCCCAACGTGCCTTGGACCGCCGCGTCGCCGAGCGCGTTGTGGTGTCCGGTGGCCTCGGTGAGACCGTCCTCCAACATCGCGGCGAGGCCGTCGAGCGAGGCGCGCACGGCAGCGGGTCCGTCAGGCCAGCGACGCCAGTCCTCGACGTGTACGCGCGTCCCGTCGCCGTCTGGGGTGAGGGTCCACCGGACGTCGCCGCCCAGAACGTCGGTCGCTCGCCACGTCACCGCGGCGTCAGGGTTGGCTTCGACCAGCATCCACCGCCGGGACCACCGCAGCCACCCCCAGCGACGCGTCGTTTGGGCTTGGACACCGACCACGGCGTCGCCCGGCGTGGTTTGGGCGCTTCCGTAGAGCGTCCATTGCCAGGTGTGCCAGCCGTCTGCGACGAGCAGAGCCCGGTACACCCACGTCGGTGGGCGTCGGATGGTGCGTGTTGCCGAGATCACGGTGGCACCCGGCCCGCGGCACGGAACGCGCCGTCGGTGAGCGTCCGCCAACGGTCGCGCTCGGCGGCGTCGCGGACCTCGCCGGCGGCGAACGCGCGCCAAGCGGCCTCGTACGTCTCGACGGCGTGGCGTGTCACGTCGGCGTCGCGTCGCAACCGGGCCCGGTCGGCGTCCGCGAGGTGGTTCGCGGCGTCCAAGGCGGCGTCACGCGCCGCAAGGTCGGCGAGCACGGCGGCGCCCCGCACTTCTAGCATCCTGCGACGGACGCTCTCCTTGTCGAAACCTTGGTCGAAGACGAGGTTCTTCAGGGATCTCGCACACGCATCGAGCTCGGTCGCGTCGGTCTCAGCGGCAGGGGCGTACGCCGACGCGTCGCCGCGTGGCGGGTAGGCGTAGGCGCTGTCGTAGACCTCAGCGGGCTCGGCGAGGCGCGTGTCGACCGTCTGCAAGGCCGCGTGCAGGTGCTCGATCGCGTTGCGGCGTTCGCTCGCCGGCCCGCCCATCGCGCGGTGCAGGTACTCGAGGTCGTCGCCCAGCCGCGCGGCGGCTTCGGCGAGACGCGTCGCGCCGCGACTCAGGTACAGTGCGGGTCTTCCGTGGGCATCGTAGACGGCGCCCGCATCCGCGCAGTCGGCGTCGAGCGTCGCTGCATCGAACGGCAACGGGCTTGAACCGGCGGCTTCCGGCGACACCGCCCTCAGACGCGCCGCACAGTCCGGCACGGAAGCCTGCAACGCTCCGATCAACGCGCCCACCCGCTCGGGCAGGACGACGTCGCGTGGCGCCGGGAGTGCCGTCGCGCGCGGCGCCGTTCCTGACGCGTCGGGTGCGGGCGCATTCGGTGTCTGGCAGGCCCACGACCCCACCACCAGCAGGCTTTGCAGCGCGGTACGTCCGGGGCGCATCGAACCTCCTGCGTGCTCTGTAGCCCGTTGCCGGCGTGGGGCGGAGGTTGCGGGAATACGGCGGGCCGCTCGTGGGTCGTCCGGCGTCGTGCATCCGTGCTACGCTCAACGCCGAGGAGGTTTCATGCGTCGTCTTGTGTTGGCTTTTGCTTTGGTGGCTTGCGCCAAGAAGGGTGAAGTTGGGAAGGGCGCGACGGCGATGCCCGGTTGGTACGCTGAGCCGCCCCCCCTGTGTGGTGTCGGTAGCGCGATGTTCCAAGCTGGCTTGATGGACACGGCGCGCCTTGAGGCCGACAACAACGCCCGCGGCGACCTCGCTCGTCAGTTCCAGACGAAGGTCGAGGCGATGGTCAAGAACTACGGTGCCCAGGGGCAGGCGAACGGCGAGAAGTACGGCGAGTCGGCCACGACGAACGTCACCCGCAACATCGTCGACCTCAGCCTGACGGGCGCGCGTTCGGTGAAGAACGAGATCCTCAACGAGACGATGTTCACGCTCGTCTGCTTGCAGCCCGACATCTTCCTCAAGGCCTTCGAGTCGGTCAAGGACATGGACGACGGCCTGCGCGCGGAGATCAAGCAGCGCATGGACGCCGAGTTCGCCGATCTCGACGCCCAACTCCAGCGGTTGCGGTCGGAGTGAGGCGGCGCCCGGGAGACCGGGCATCGACGACCCACGGCGGGGCGGGCTTGCTCGTCCCGCCGTTGCGTTGGAGGAGATGTGTTCGGCGCGTGGCTGGCGGTGGCTTGGGCGACAGAGGACGGCGTCTCGGCAGGGTCGAGCTTCGCCGCGGTGTTGCGTGGCAATGGGGTGCGCGTCCTCGACGCGACGCCGCTGCCCCAGGGCTACCTTCGTGCGGCCGGCGCGACGATGCGTCGACCGGCCGGCGTCGGGCTTCCCGCGGAGGTGCCGGCCGAGATCGGTCGTTGGCTCGCGGTCGAGGCGTGGTCGCGGACGCTGTCGCCCGGCCCAGGGTGGACGCAAGCGATCCACAGTCGCCCCGGCGTGGCGTCGGGCTGGGTCTTCGACGAGACGACCGTCGCGCGCGCGTTCGACGTCCCGTTGTCTCAGGGTTCGTTCTCCTGCGTCTCCCGGACCCTCACCTCTGGGGCGCAGCGCACCGACAGCGTCGGAGCCAGCGTGTACACCACCGATGCCGCCGTCCGGTGGGGCCGGATCGTGGGGCAAACCGGAAGGATCGCCGCGCGTTGGGATGCGTCGCCCGACGGGTCGACGATGTCGCTGTCTCTCGCGCGCGGAAGCCGCGTCCCGGGAACGGGCACGGCTTGGGTCAGCGTGGATCTGCGGTGCACGCTCCGCGGCTACGCGTCGCTCGGTGACGTCGCCGAGTTCGCTTGGCAGACAGGCACGTTCGGCCCTCAGACGTGGACGGAGGTCGCATGGCGCTCGCCCCGTGGTTCCTGAGTGTCGCGGTCGCCAAGCCGGTCGCTGCGTGGGTCGCCTCGGGCGAGGTCGCGTCGCACCCTGCTTCGGACTTCGTCTGCGGCGTGGGTTCGGGCCCGACGGTTGCGGCTGCGGACGCGGACGCGGACGCGGCGGTTGCGAGGAACGTCGTCAGTGTCGTCACCTCGGTCGTCGAGAGCACCGTCGCGCGTGAGGGGAACCAAGCGTCGCGCCTGCTGACGTCGGAGACGATCGTTCGCTCGGCGTTCGACCACGCGGAGCTGATTCGCCCCGTGGCCGAAACACGTGACAAGGGGACGTTCCACGCGCTGAAGTGCCTCTCGCGCGAGGAGGGGGCGCGCGCTGTGTTGGGGCCGTCGGGCGAGACGGCGTTGGCACGGTGGGAGGTGCGCCGCGTGGAGGCGGAGGCGGCGCGGAGCCGGGGTGACGGCGAGGGGTTCGCGCGGTCGGCTGCCGCTGCACGCGCCGCTTGGGCGACCCTCGAAGGTCAGGTGTGGACAGCGTCCTCCCTCGATGACAGGGGCCCCGCGGGGCGCGCCGTGGTGGCGCACCGGGCCTTTGAGCAGGGCATCGAGGCCTGGCTCGCGTCGCAGCGCGTCGCCATCGTGCCGCGTGCGGCTGCGCCCTACAC
>JBJONI010000092.1:0-3554 GCA_046051915.1 Pseudomonadota bacterium | reverse complement strand
GGCAGCCCGCCGCCGCAGGCCGCCATCAGGCCGAGGATCGTCCTTCCCAGCATGCCCATCCCCCGTCGCGCGCGGTACTCTAGCGCACGTGGGGGGCAGATGCTGGCGTGGTGGCTGATGTCCGCGTGCGCCGATGCGCCAGCGGCCCTTGCCCTGTGGCACCTCGGCGCCCCCGTCGTCGACGGGGACACGTGGACGATCGAGGCCGGCGCGCAGGGGCTGCACCACCTGCGGTTCGACGTGGTGCCGCCGGTCGACGTCCTCGATTCGCCCGTGGGGCGGGCCCGGCTCCAGATGTGGCTCCGGGACGACGGTCGCGACATTGCGTGGCTTGATCTTGGTGTATCCGAGCCTTCGGGCGGCGAGGATCGGCTTCGGGATGTGCTGTGGATCACGTCGGACCCCATGCTTTGGGTCGGTGGACCGTACACGGCCAGCGCCACTTGGACGCCCGTCGGTGGGTCGGACCCGGCGACCTCCACGTGGGCAGACATTCTCGTGACAAGCGCACCTTGACGAGAACCGGCACGCTGTGTCAGGTTCGGCGCGTTGGGGGCGGACCATGGTCAGCGATGCGGAGAATGCGGGGAAGCTGCGTCGTTCGGGCTTGCGGGTGACCCCGATCCGGCTCGCGGTGTTTCGCGTGTTGGGACGCACGCGCCACCCGATGAGCCACCGCGAGGTCGTGGACCAGCTCCGCGGGACCGACCGGGTGAGCATCTTCCGCACGCTGACTTCGCTCGTCGACGCCAAGCTGGCCCGCCGGTTGGAGCTCGGCGACCACACGTGGCGCTTCGAGCTCGTCGACGCGGGCGACGATGCGGCGCTTCGAGGCACGTTCTCGTGCATTCGGTGCCTGCAGATCACCCGCTTCGATCCGGTCGCGATCACCGTCGGCGCCGGGGTTCCCGAGGCTGTGCTCGCGGGTCTGGACGACGGCGAGGTGCAGGTGCGGGGCGTCTGCGGTACCTGTCGCTGAGCCGCGTGACGCGCGGCCTGGAGGCGGCGTGGCGAAGGGGTCCAAGGGGATGATCGAGACGTACGGCGGCGTGTTCGTCGCGGTCGTCTTGGGGTTGTTCGTCATCGAGATGACGGTGCTCGTGGCCCTGCTCCGCGCCGGTTTTGCGGTCGGTCCGTTGGTCGCGTGGCTCAACGACACGGTCGGCTTGGACGCCTCGGGCGTGCTCGGCGCCGCCGGGACGTTCGGCGTCGCGTACGCGATCACGCGCGTCCTCAAACCGTTTCAGCTCCTGCTGGCCGGGGTGCTGACGCCGCCGGCCGCGGCCCTGTGGGGGCGTCTGCGGGGCGGCTCGACGCCTTCGACCGAGGATCCCAAGCCATGAGCGCCACCCCTGGACGTAGCCTCGGCGGGCGGTTCACCGAGTCCACCGACCCTGTCCTCGAACGGATCAACCGCTCGATCGGGCTCGACATCCGCCTGTGGCGGCACGACATCGCCGGCTCCCGCGCCCATGCCGAGATGCTGGGCGCCGTCGGGCTTCTCTCGGGCGGCGACGTCTCGGCGATCCTCGACGGCCTCGCGGCGATCGAGGCGGAGTTCGAAGCCGACACGTTCGTCGTCCTGCCGTCGGACGAGGACATCCACATGGCGGTGGAGCGTCGGCTCTCGGAGCGGATCGGGGAACCCGCGCGTCGCCTCCACACCGGTCGATCGCGCAACGACCAGGTGATGACCGATACGCTGCTGTGGCTGCGCGAGGCGCTCGACGCGCACGGCGCCGCGCTCACGGCGTGGGTCGAGGTGCTGTTGCGGCGCGCCGAAGACGCCGCCTCCGTCCCGATGCCCTCGTTCACCCACAGCCAGCCGGCCCAGGTCAGCGCCGTCGGGCAGTGGCTGCTCGTGCACGCCGTCGAAGGCGTGGGGCTGGTGCGTCGTTTGGTCGACCTGCGCGCCCGGCTGTCGCGGTCGCCGCTTGGATCGGGTGCGTCCGCCGGGGGCTACCTGCCGCTGGACCGTGACCAGACGGCTGCGGCCCTCGGCTTTGACGGACCGGCCGTCAACGCGACCCAGGCGACCGGCTCGCGGCTCGATCTGCTCGACGCCGTCGGGTGGTGCGGCCTCGTCGGGGCGGCGATCTCCCGGCTCGGCGAGGAGCTCGTGCTGTTCGCGAGCCCGGCCTACGGGTTCGTCCGGCTGCCGGATCGACTCACCACCGGATCCAGCTTGTTGCCGCACAAGCGCAACCCCGACGGCGCCGAGATCCTGCGTGGCGAAGGCCGGCGTCTCCCCACGTTGTTCGCGTCGATGGCGTCGATCCAATCGGGCCTCGTCTCGGGCTACAGCAAAGACTTGCAGGCGGACAAGCGGATCCTGTTCGAGGCCTCCGACCTCGTGGCCGACCTCGTCGCGCTGGCGACGGTCCACATCGACGCCGCCTCGTGGAACGTCGCGTCGCTCCGTCGCGCGTGCACGCCCGAGCTCGCGGCGCTGTGGCTCGCCGATGCGCTCGTCCTCGCCGGGATGCCGTTCCGGGAGGCGCACCATCGGGTCGGGCTCGCGTCACGCCACGCCGCCGACGAAGGGATCTCGCTGGCGGAGGCCTTCGGCGAGCTCGCAGGCGACGATCCGACGTTGCTCGCTGTGCACGCCGGTCTCGAAGCGCAGACGACCGACAGCCTGCTCGCGGGTCTGCGGACGGCTGGCAGCGCCGGGCCGGCGTCGATCCAAGCGCAGGTCGCGGCGCTTCGCGCAGAGCTCGCGGCGCTCAGGGGTCGGTGAGGAACGCGCGATGCACGTCGGCGTCCCCGTCGGCGTGCGGGAGCCGGAGGTACGGGCCTTCCGGGGTCATCACCCGCGTGCGGGCGACGTCGGTGAGGTAGCGTTCGAGGTAGACCTCGCGGAGCCAAGCCGCGTGGCCGGGATCGAGGATCGGCGTCAGCACTTCGATACGTCGGTCGAGGTTGCGGGCCATCAGATCGGCCGACCCGATCCACACCTGCGGGGACCCCGCGTTCGCGAACCAGTACACCCGGCTGTGTTCGAGGAACCGCCCGACGACGCTGCGCACGTGGAGGTTCTCCGTCACCCCGGCGTGGCCCGGCGCGAGCGTGCACGCGCCTCGGATGATCACGTCGACGCGAACGCCCGCCTGGCACGCCTCGACGAGCGCCCGCTGCACGGCGGCGTCGGTGAGCGTGTTGCACTTGAGCACGATGTGCGCAGGGTGTCCCGCCCTGGCGTGGGCGGTCTCGGCCGCGATCTGGTCGAGCAGGGCGCGCTTCATGAACGTCGGGGCGACGAGCATCTCTCGGAACCCCGGCGGCCGCGCGAAGCCGGTGATCTGGTTGAACAGGTCGGCGATGTCAGCGGTGATCGCCGCGTGCGCCGTGAACAGGCCGAAATCGGTGTAGACGCGCGCCGTGTTCGGGTTGTAGTTGCCCGTACCGATGTGGCCGTAGCGCACCAGCCCCTCCGCCTCGCGACGGACGACGAGGCACAGCTTGGCGTGCGTCTTGAGGTGGGGCACCCCGTAGATGACGTGGCATCCCGCCGTCTCGAGGCGTCGCGCCCAGACGATGTTGTTCTTCTCGTC
>JBJONI010000091.1:0-3973 GCA_046051915.1 Pseudomonadota bacterium | reverse complement strand
TCGCCGAGCTCGGCGAGCGCATGCGGGAAGCGCTCGGCGTCGGGGAGGCGCACCGCGCGGACGTGCACCGCTACGTGCGGCTGGTCTTGGCGGGTTTGCTCGAGCGCGGTCTCGCCGAGCCCGTCGCGGCTCAGCAGCCGCGTGCAACGGCGTAGACGCTGGCTTCGCCGGTGGTCAACCAAGCGTGGTGCGTGATCCGCAACGCGTGGCCAGGGCACGCGCGAGCGAACCGGTCTGCGATCGGAGGAAAGCCGGCGGGAGGAACCACGTTCCCCGCCGCGGCCGCCCGGACGTGCAATGTCAGGTCCAGCAGGTCGCCCCGCGCGTCCAGGCGCTCGGTCAGCACCAAGGCGTGCGCCAACCGATCGGCGACATCCGTGAGGGCACCCACCTTCTCCACCAGCCCGTCCGCACCGCGCGCGCGCAGGGCCGCGACCGTCGCGGCCCGATCGGGAGGCGCAAGGTAGCGTTTGCGCTCCACGCGGCCGTCGGCGAACAGGTCGAGCGCCACAAAGGCGACGGGGAGGTCCGCGGGTGCCGCGAGGTCGAGCGCCCGAAGCAGGGGTGCTGCGCTGCCGCCCGACGGCGGGTAGGCGTACCATTTCGCCCTTTGATGGCCATCGACGCCGAACTGCAGGGCGGCGGGGTTGGCCGCAAGCAAGGCGCCGAGCCAAGGCGACCCCTGCCCCACCGCGTCGAGGCCCGGCGCCACGCGGCGCATCAAGGCGCGCACCCACGACGCCGGGAGGCGCGCGGGATCGAGCGCGAACGCCGCCCGAAAACCCGGCGCGGCCGTTTCGGACGCCCCGAAGCGCCAGCTCAGTTCCGTCGCGTACGGTCCAGGCGCGGCGCCGACCGGCGCGGGCTCAAAAGTGGGGCGAAGCGCCAGAGCGCCGAGGACCGGGCCCCACGTCGCCCTGGCACCGGGCCAGACCGCGTCCAGCCAGACGCCCGCGTCAGCGACCACGGCGCAACACCGAGGTCGGGACAAACACCCCATCGGGATCCAGCACCTCGCGGAGTCCCTGCCAAACCGATGCCACGGGGGCATCGATGCCGTCCAACGTGGCGTCGGGCCAACTACGGCCGACCCGGTAGGGGATGACGGGCAGGGACGACCAACGCGACAGCGTCTGCGCGCCAGCTTGCTGGGCCGCCGACGCCGACGCGGCGAGGACCGTGGTGTGCAGCCCCAAGTTGAGGAACCCCGGCGCGAGGTAGAGCGCGGCGCGACGGCCGACCAGCCCTGAGAGGTCGTCTTGGGCGTCCAGTTCGTCGTCGGCGGAGGCGAGAAGCGCTTCCAACATCGACCAGTCGGCGTTGACGTCCATGCCAAGCAACGCATGGGATGCCCGATAGGCGCGGAGCGCAGACGCCGGCCCCTGCCACGTCGCCTCGTACAACGGGCCACGCCCGGACCTCGCTTCGGCGTCCTCCACCGTCTGGCGGATCCCCTGCAAGCCCGACACCGCCGCGGCGACAGCCGCCGCGCGCGCCAACGCCTCCTCGCTCGACCAAGGGCTCGCGACCCACAGCTCCACCTCTGCGTCCCGGGTGCGGTCTGCGGTCTGCGCACCATCCCGATAGGCGACGATCTTCGCCGTTTCCAACAACCCCGACTCCAACGCCGGACGCAGAGACGTCGCCAACCTCGCGCGGCCTTCAAGCGCCACGTGGCCGGTCAGCCGGACGCGCCACGGGGCGGGCGGCGCCCGTAAGGTCACGCCGACCACCACGCCGAAGCTTCCCTCGGCGGCGAGGAACAGGCCCGTCGCGTCGGGGACTCCAGGGCGCAGGAAGGGTGGCAAGCTGGGCCACGCGCCGCTGGCGCCGGTCGACCATCGCAGACCGCGGCCATCGACCACGTCGAGCTGCACGACGGAGCGGTCGACATCGGCGAGCCCCATGCCCCAACCCGAAGTGCTCCCGGCCGCGACCATGCCTCCGACGGTGCTGTCGCCGAAAGCATCCGGCCGGAACGGCAGGTGTCGTCCCACCGCACGCAGCGTCGCGTCCACGTCGCGCACCGCCGCCCCCGCACCCACACGCACGACACCATCGCCCACTGCGATCGAGCGCAACCGATCCACCCGCAGCGCGAGCACGCCGTCGAGGGACAACGGACGCCAGTAGGCTTGCGTCGCGCCAACGACCGCGACGCGAACCCCCGCCGCGCGCGCGGCGCTGACCACAGCGACCACGCCTTCGGGGTGATCGGGCGCCACCACCGCAGCAGGTCGACCGAGGGGTAGCCCCGAAACGTCGCGCAGGGCGTCGAGCCCCTCGGTCCGGACCCCGGCCGCCTCGAGCGCCGCAAGGAGCGCCGCAGCGCTCACGCCTGACGCGCCCGACGCAAGGCGAGCGCCGCGAGGGCCGCCACGAGGAAGGCCCCCTGCGGCACGCCTGGACGCGCCTGGCACGCGCAACCGCCCTCGGCGCCACCGGCACCACCGGCACCACCGGCACCACCGCCCGCAGCGCCCCCCCCGGCGCCACCGCCGCTCCCCGTGTCCCCTTCCGGCGTGTCCGAGGGCGTCTCGGGCACCGTGCACGTCAGCGTCAGCGTGTAGGCGATCGCGCCCTCGTACGGGTTGACGACGACACCGTACAACCCCGCGGGCAGGTCCCGCATCGCGACCGACTCCTCGGCGACATCCTGCTGCTCACTGGCCTCGAGCACCTCGGTCGTGTCGACGAGGTACAGGTCGAGGTCGACTGCGGGATCGGACCAAGCGATGCGCGCCGAGATGCGGCCGGTCGCGGGCAGCTCGAAGGCAAACCAATCCTGATCGGCGGCGACGGCCTCGTAGGTTCCCGGGCAATCCACCTGCGTCGGTGCGTCTCCGTTGTCGTTGTCCTCGTACGCGTCGTCGGTCACCCCCGTCGGCGGAGGCGGCGTCCCGCCTCCTCCCCCGCCCGGGCAGGTGATCGTCAGGGTGTAATCATCCCCACCTGCGTAGTTGTTGACGAGGAAGAAGTAAGAGCCCGCAGGCTGCGCGCGCATCGAGACGGCCTCGGACGTGCCCTG
Organism: Pseudomonadota bacterium; assembly: GCA_046051915.1. Taxonomy (GTDB): domain Bacteria; phylum Myxococcota_A; class UBA796; order UBA796; genus JBEIFN01. The sequence goes on along the minus strand of JBJONI010000091.1, from coordinate 945 downwards.
CGTCGCCTCGCTGGCCGCGATGAACGCGGGGCTCGCATCCGCGAGGTACAGGTCGAGGTCCGTTGCGCCGTCTGTCCACGTCAACGAAGCCGACACCACGCCCGTGGCGGTGGTCTGCACCACGTACCAATCGGCGTCGGCGGCCGTGCCTTGGATCACGTCGCCGCACGAGACCAGCGCGGCCGCGCCGATGTCGTCGTTGTCCTCGAACGCATCGTCCGAAGGGGTCGGGGTCCCACCGCCGCCGCCGCCGCCGCCGGACGGTCCTCCGGACCCCGAGCCACCACCGCCAGGGTAGAGCGCGCACAGCCCGGTGCTGTCGTCGTTGGCGATCGACCGCTGACCGGTGCCGTTGTCGTAGTAGGGCGCCATCGTCGCCCCGTTGACGTTGGTGTGCCCCAAGCCCAGCGAATGCCCGAACTCATGGGTCGCGATCGATTGAAGGTCCGCCTCGTAGGTGAACGGCGAGGGCGATCCCTGAATGAAGCTGTAAATGTCCTCGTTGAAGCTGACATCAGCTTCATTCATCCGGCTTCCCGAGTAGATCGCGAGCGTGATGCCGATCACCGAGTAGCGGTCGCCGTAGCTGCTCGGCCACGACGACAAGAAGCCGTGGACGGTCACGTTGTCGCCGTTGTTCGAGGACAGCCGCGTCGACGTCCCGTTGTACGCGTAGCTGAAGCCGCTGCAGGAAGGCGCGGTCCAAGCATCGTAGCTGTCGAGCAAGATCTGCTCGACCGTCGACAGCGTGGGGATCGAGCCGCTGCCGTTCCGGTTGAGGGACCAATTCAACGCACCGTTCCACGTGGCCCCGGTGCTCGCCGTCCAGGCGTGGGCGGGCGTGGTGGCCGCCGAGGTCGCGAGGAGCAGGGCCAACGCGGCCGTGGTCTGAAGCACGGTGGACATCACTTGCCTCCAAGTGCGAGGCGCACGGCAGCGCGCAGA
>JBJONI010000090.1:0-5886 GCA_046051915.1 Pseudomonadota bacterium | reverse complement strand
TTCGCCGTCACGCCGGCGCCGTGGCACGCCGTGTGGCTGTTCCTCAACGGCATCCCGCTCGGGATGGTCTGGGGCTTGGTGTTCTCGTTCCTTGAGGGACGACGGACGACCGAGGCCCTGGCGGCGGGCCTGTCGGCTTCGTACGTCCTCGCCGACGGTGCGGTCAAGTCCGTGGGCAAGGAGGTGATGACAGCTGGCGTCACCGAGGTGTGGATGCCGTTCGTCACAGGGGCGTTGTTCTTCCCGCCGCTGCTCGCCGCCGTGTGGGTCCTCGCGCGGTTGCCGCCGCCCAACGACGGCGACGTCGCCGCGCGTCAGGTCCGCGAGCCGATGGACGGCCCAACGCGCGCCCGGTTCCTTCGCACGTACCTGCCCGGGCTGGGCGCGCTGATGCTGCTGCACCTGTTGCTCACCGCGTTTCGCGACTTTTCGTCAAGCTTTGAGGCCGATCTTTGGCGAGAGCTCGGCTACGCTGAGGCCAGCGAGCTGTTCACGACGACGAAGGTGCCGGTAACGCTCGCCGTCCTGCTCGCGCTCGGGACGCTGTTCCTGATCCGCAGCAACCGTCGGGCGATGGCGTCGATCTACGGGGTGATGTTGTTCGGCAGCGCCCTGATCGGCGGAGCGACGCTGGCGCGCCAAGCGGGCCTTCTGGACGCCGTCGGGTGGATGATCACCGTACAGCTCGGGATCTACCTCGCCTACGTACCCTTCGGCTCCGCACTGTTCGAGCGCATGATCGTCGCGCTCGGCGAGCGAGGCAACGCGGGGTTCTTGATCTACTTGGTCGACGCCTTCGGCTACCTCGGGTCGGTCGGGGTGACGCTGTACAAGACGTTTGGCGCGTCATCGGCCGCGGCATCGTCCACGCCCTACCTCGACTTCTACACCACGTTCTCGCTGATGACGTCCGCGCTCTGCGTCGTCTGCTTCGGCTTTGCCCTCGTGTTCTTCGACCGACCCGCCGCGCGCATCGAGGCCAAGGTCCAAGCCGCGTGACGCCGCCCGGAGCGTGCGCCGAGGCACGGCAAAACGAGCACCGCCCCGAAGGCCGGAACCTTCGGGGCGGTGGGGACGGCGCCAAGGCGACGTCCGAGTTGGAGCGGGTGACGGGATTCGAACCCGTGGCCCTCAGCATGGCAAGCTGATGCTCTACCACTGAGCTACACCCGCAAAATGTGCGATCGGCGAGGAACCGACCGGCCGGAAACCGGCAAAGAACGAAAAGAGCGGGTGACGGGATTCGAACCCGTGGCCCTCAGCATGGCAAGCTGATGCTCTACCACTGAGCTACACCCGCAGGGTGATGCGTATGTAACGCCTGCGCGCCGGCTGTCAAGGTGACGAAGGCGGCGTCGCCACCGTCGCGCTCGCCACCGCTTCTCGGCGCGCCACGGGCGCCCCGAGCGAGGTCAACAGGATGCTGAAGTGGCTCGTCTCTCCCGGCCGCAAGACCTCGGCGGCGACATAGGCTTGATCGACGCCGATCAACACGTCCTTGCGGTCGTAGGAGAGCAACTCGACGAGGACCCGGTCGGCGGGCTGGCGACCCTGGTGGACCACCCGTCCCTTCGCCTCCGGCAGGCCGTACTCCGGGTCCTCGATCGTCAAGCCCTCGACGCGCAACCCGTCGACCGCGGGCGGCGCCGCGGCAAACGCCCGCGAGCCTGACGTGACCCACGTGCGGCCCACGGCGTCGGGCACCGCGTCGAACAGCAGGCTGACCGGCACGCGCTCGCGGGGACGCAGCGTCAGGCGGAACGGGTAGGCGAACCCGTCGCGCAAGAGCGCCCCCGCGGCGTCGCGCTGCTGCAGCACCACGCGCGGTGACATCATCGCGGCGTCGTTGGGGTTGGTCAGCCAGCCGACGGCGTACACGTGCCCCTTGGACGCCGGTCGGTCCGCGGTCCACTCGAAGGTCGGCGACATCCAGGCGGACGCAGGCGCCGTCCCGTCGCCGATCGTCAACGTCGGCGTCGCCTCACCGTCGGACGCGGCCTGCGGCGGGTCGACGACGAACCCGGAGTCCTCGGCGTCGACGTCTGGCTGAAGCAACGCCGAAACGCCCAAAAACGCCGAGGCGACCGCCACGGCACCGAGCGCGAGCACGCCCACGACACCGAGAAAACCCGGTCCGGACCGCCGAAGCAGCGCCCGATCCGCCATCGCGGCTTCCGGCGTGCGCACGAGGGGGACCGTCGGCGCCACCACGGAGGACCGATCGGTGACCGGCGCGGCCCCGGGAGCGCCGGACAGCACGCCGTCGCGACGCGTCGGGTCCACGGCCGCATCGGGTGGCGCAACCACGCCGTCCTTCGTGTGTGTGGCGCCGCAGGCCGTACAGACGCGCACGCCGTCCGCCTTCGCTGACCCCAGGAACCCGCCGCAGCGGGCGCACGCGAAGCCGGCCGTCATGCGACACCGACCGTGTGCGGAAGCGTGGCCACCACGCCGCGCGCGGTCTTGACCCCGTCGATCGCGCAGCTCACGATGCCGCCGCCCCAACCGGCACCCTCGCCGGAAGGAAACAGGCCTGGCAGTCCGAGGCTCTCGCCATGCTCGGTGCGGAGGAACCCCACCGGGCTTGTCGTGCGCGTCTCGGGGGCGATGAGGAGGGCATCCTCACCCGCAAAACCCCGAACCTGCCTCGCAAAATCGTCGATGGCGGCGAGCATGCCGCCAACGACCGCCGCGGGCAGGACCGTCCGAAGGTCCGCCGCACGCAAGCCGAGGGGGTAGCTGCTCCGCGGCAACGACGCGCTCACCTGCCCGCGTTGAAGGTCGATCACCCGCTGTGCTGGGGCGCTGTGGTCGCCTCCGCCCGCCTCGAACGCGGCGCGCTCGATCGCGTCCTGCCAAGCGTAGCCGGCGAGCGGATCCTCGCCTCCCCCGTACACCTCGGGCCCCAATTCGACGATCACCGCGGCATTCGCCCAATACGCCCGCTGAGCGGCAAAGCTCATCCCGTTGACCACGACCCGACCTGGCGCGTTCATCGCAGGGACGACCATGCCACCGGGGCACATGCAGAACGTGCGCGCCTTGGGTCCCTCCGGGGGATGCCAAGCCAGACGGTAGGACGCAGCCGGAAGGTCGCCGCGGGCCCCGTGGCCGTACCGGGCGTCGTCGATCACCGCCTGCGGGTGTTCGATCCGCGCCCCGATCGCGACCGCGCGCCGCTCCACGCGGGCCCCCCGCGACACGAGCATTCGCACGGTGTCACGAGCCGAGTGACCCGGCGCCATCACCACTGCGGAAGCCGTTTCCCGCGTGCCGTCGGCCAACACCACACCCCGACAGCGGCCTGAGGTCACGATGAGGTCGTCGACGCGCGCATGGTACCGAACCTCCGCCCCAAGCGCTGCGAGCCGCGCGCGGAACACCGGCAGGATCGCGCGCACGCGGTCGGTCCCCAGGTGCGCCCAGCCCTCCTCGAGAATCGAAGGATCCGCCCCGAAGTCGACGAAGCGACGCAGGACGTAGCCGATCTCGCCGTCACGCCGACGGGTGTAGATCTTGCCGTCCGAAAACGTGCCCGCCCCGCCTTCGCCGAACAGCAGGTTGTTCTCCGGGTCGACCTCCACACGCCGACGCCAAAAGTCGTTGACGGCCGGCACCCGATCCTCGGTCGGGCCGCCGCGATCCAGCAACAGCACGGAGAGCCCCGCCTCCGCCAACCACAAGGCCGCGAACAATCCCGCCGGACCGGCACCGACGACGATCGCGCGCGCCCCCGTCGGCACCGACATCGGCTGCGGTGCGCCCGCGTCTCCGAGCCCGTACCTCGCGTCGTCGCGATCGGTCCACGCACGGACGGAGGGGATGGCCCGACGCAGGACGCCAGCTTCGTCCCGCACTTCGACCTTGAAAACGCCCTTTCGGAGAGGCGGGTGCTTCCGCGCGTCGAGGCTCCTACGAATCAGGTGCACCGCGGTGACGTGCCCGACAGGCAGCTTCAGCATCCCCGCGACGGCGCCTGCGTAGGCCTCGACGTCGTCGGGCAGGTTCACGTTGCCGACGAGCAGCGCCACATCGCCTCCACCGCGCAGGGTCCGGGCCGCTTTGGCCCCAACGGGCTCCGCCGGATAACCCTGCACACCCTCAGCCGCGACCCGCGGCGCTTGGAGCCCTGCCATGACGCTTCGCATCGGCATCAATGGATTCGGCCGTATTGGACGCAACATCGTGCGCGCCGGATGGAACCGCGACGGCGTGTCGTTCGTGCACATCAACGACCTGACGTCGGTCGACATGCTCGCCTACCTGCTCGCCCACGACTCGGTCCACCGTCCGTGGTCGGTACCGGTCGGCCACGAGGGGTCGAACCTCGTCATTGACGGTCGCGTGGTGTCCACCTCGGCCGAACGTGACCCCGCCAAGATCGCGTGGAGCGACGTCGGCGTCGACCTCGTGCTCGAGTGCACGGGCTTGTTCACCAGCCGGGACAAGGCCGCGGTGCACCTCGCGGGCGGCGCCAAGAAGGTGATCGTGTCGGCACCCGCCACCGGCGCCGACGCCACGCTGGTGTACGGGGTGAACCACCACGACTACGACGCGGCGTCTCACCACGTCGTGAGCAACGCCTCCTGCACCACCAACTGCCTCGCCCCGGTCGCGATGGTGTTGCACGACACGGTCGGCATCGAGCACGGCCTCATGACCACCGTCCACAGCTACACCATGGATCAGAACCTCCTCGACGCGCCGCACCGCGGTGGGGACTTTCGCCGCAGCCGAGCCGCGGCGGTCAACATGGTGCCTTCAAGCACCGGCGCTGCCAAAGCCATCGGTCTGGTTCTACCCGCGCTTCAAGGCAAGTTGGACGGCATGGCCGTGCGCGTCCCGACGCCGAACGGCAGCCTGATCGACCTCACGATCCGAACGACCCGCGAGACGACCGCCGCCGAGGTCCTCGCAGCGTTGCGCGCCGCCGCCGAGGGCCCGTTGCGCGGCGTCCTTCAGTTCTCGACCGACGAGCTGGTCAGCAGCGACATCGTCGGCAACCCCCACAGTTCGATCCTCGACAGCACCCTCACCCAGGTCCGTGACGGGCGCATGGTGAAGGTCTTCTCTTGGTACGACAACGAGTGGGGCTTCAGCAACCGCATGGTCGATCTCGCCCTGCACGTCGGAGGCAGCCTGTGAACCCGTCCCCCCGCACCCTCGACCAGGTCGATCTCACCGGGCGCACCGTCCTTCTCCGCGTGGACTTCAACGTCCCGCTCGACGGTGAGACCGTGACCGACGACACCCGCATCCGGATGGCGCTGCCGACGATTCGCGAGGTCCTCCGCAAGGCCGACAAGGTCGTCCTGATGTCGCACCTCGGCCGACCGAAGGACGCCCCCGACGCCCGCTACAGCCTGATCCCGGCGGCCGCGCGGCTCGCGGAGCTCCTCGATGGGGAGGTCCTGTTCCTGCACGACACGATCGGCGACGAGGCCCAACGTCTGATCAAGGACGCCCCCGCCGGGTCGGTCATCCTGCTCGAGAACCTTCGGTTCTTCCCGGGCGAGAAGAAGAACGACGCGTCGTTTGCGAGCGCGCTCGCCGCGTTGGGTGATGCCTACGTCGACGACGCCTTCGGCACGATGCACCGTGGCGAGGCCAGCATCCTCGGTGTGCCGCGGCTGCTCGAGGTGAGCTGCGTCGGACGGCTCGTGCAGCGCGAAGTCGAGGCCCTCGGCCGGCTCCTCGGCGCCACCGATCGGCCGTACGCCGCCGTGGTCGGCGGCGCGAAGGTCTCCGACAAGATCGACGTCCTCGACCGCCTCGCGCAGCGCGTCGACCATCTCTTCCTCGGTGGCGCGATGGCGTACACGTTCCTCGCCGCTCAAGGCGTGGCGACGGGCAGCTCGCGGGTCGAGTCGGAGTCGATCGAGACGG
>JBJONI010000089.1:0-4709 GCA_046051915.1 Pseudomonadota bacterium | reverse complement strand
ACGCGGGCGAGCTGGTGGCGGTGGTTCGCGGCCTGATCCTCGCCGAACGGTGGCGTGAGGCCGCCGACGTCGCGAACGCCGCGGGGGAGGCCCGCCCTGAGGCCGCCGACGCCGCCTGCGCGCGCGCCGAGGCTGCCTTTGCGCTCGGCGACCTCGACGACGCCGACGACGCCCTCGACCTCGCGGTGCGGCTGTCGTCGGCCCCCGACGCGCTGGCGTGGACCCGGGCCCGCTTGGCGCGCGCGCGCGGAGAACACGACGCCGAGGGCGCGCTGCTACGGGCCGCCTTCCTCGAAGATCCGACCGACGACGACCGCCTCGTCGGGTGGGCGCGGGTCGCCTCCGAGCGATGGCCCGACGCCCTGCGCGCCGACCTCGCATGGGTGACGGCGACGGTGCAGCCTGCCCACGCGCCCTACGGCGGCATCGCCACGGCCCACCTCGCGCTCGGTGATCCCACCGCAGCCGCGATCGCGGCCGCCGACGGCATCGCCACCACCTGCCCCCGTGTGCGCAGCGGGGGCACCGACCCGTGCAGCGCCCGCTTGCTCGCGCTCGCCGGCGCGACCCCCGACACCGCGTTTGCCAGGCTTCAAGGTCCGCTCGCGAGCCACGCCGACGCCTTGTACGCGCGCAGCCTCCTGCTCGCCTCGCTCGGCGACCGCGACGGCGCCCTCGCGGCCGCGCTCGAAGCCGCACGACGTTCACCGGATCGCGACGCGGCGCTGTGGCACGTCGACGTCTTACGAGAGATGCTCTCACCTCCGGAGGGTTGACCCATGCGTGTTCCCCGCACCACGGCTGGCGTCGTCGCGACGCTGCTGCTGATCGGACTCCGACTCGGCAGCGCCTACTTGGCCGAGGCCGCGGTCCCCAAGCCGGGCACCGCGGTCCCCAAACCGGGCACCGCGGTTCCCGCTCCGGGCACCGCGCTTCCCCCGCCGTCCGCTCCGCGCTCGGGCTGGGACGACCCCAGCAGCCACGGCCCGATCCCGGTCAAGGCCGTCGTGGTCAGCGTGTACGACGGCGACACGTTCACGCTCGAGACGGGCGACAAGATCCGCTTGCGCTGGGTCAACACGCCCGAGATGAAGCCGGAGGAACCTTGGGCGCGCGACGCCAAGGCGTTCACCGATCGCTTCGTCCGCGGCGAAGAGGTCGACCTGCAGGTCGGAAGCGAGGGCCGGGACTCGTACGGCCGCATCCTCGCCGGCGTGACGACCTCGGAAGGGTCGCTCTCGCTGGCGCTGCTCGAAGAGGGACTCGGTCACCTGTTCCTCATTCCCCCCGACGAGATCGACCTCGCCCCGTTGTACGCCGCCGAGGAGCGGGCGCGCGCCGCCGGGCGCGGCATTTGGTCGCACGAGCGTTTCGCCGGGCCGCTGCACATCACGTCGTTCCACGGCAACGGACGCGGCGACGACGCGACGAACCCGAACGCCGAGTCGATCCGCATCTGCAACATCAGCGGAAAGCCGCTCGACCTCAGTCAGTTCCGCGTTCGCAACGAGGCGGGCCAGGTGTTCCCGCTCGGCCGGATGAACGTCCCGCCCGGCTACACGGTCAAGATCCAGTCCGGCCGCGGCACGAACCAGACCGACCCCACACGCCAGCAGGTCACCTACCTCAACCAGACGACCGGGATCTGGAACGACGAGGGCGACACCGCCGAGCTGATCGACGCCACCGGGCGCGTCGTCGACTGGTCCAAGCACTGAGCCGGCGGCGGCGACGCCGCCGTGCCGCGGCGGACGCAACCGGGTATACCGCCGCATGCCCGCTGACCTCGACCGGGTGTTGCGCCAGTTGATGGCGCGCACACCGAGTTCCCCTCATGCGCGTCCCAACGACGCGCCCGCGCCTCAAGGCGTCGACGGATGGTTCGACGTCCTCTGGATCTGTGCCTCGGCCAGCGTCCAGCTCCAGCGCGAGGTCGAGATCCACCACCTGCACGCGCTCCTGGCGAGCCCCGTGCAGCGCCTCGTGCGCTTCGAGATCGTCGAGACCCGGATCCGGGCGTTGCACCGACCCGCCGGGCTCCCGACGCCCGACCTGCTGTTTCACGCCACCACCGACCTGCACCTCGCAGCGGCCGCCGCCGCGGGCGCCCTCACCGGCGGCCGGCGCAAGCTGCTGCTCAGCGCCGACGAGAGCCAGGCGTGGCGCGCGGCGCACCGCCTCGCCGCGATGCAGGCGCGGCTGCACCCCGAGCGTCCCCCGCCGTCGCCGCGCGTGCTGGCGGTCGACGCGTTGCGCGCCCGCCGCGCCGGCATCGGGGTCTCGGCCTGGCGTGCCGACCCCGACAGCACCACGCCGTTGTGGGCCACCGCGCGGCTCCCGCTGCGCTTCCTCCTCGACTTCCAGCCCGGCTACGACGTCCAGGTGTCGGCTGGCGCGATCCCCGCGCGACGCACCGCCGACGGCCGGTACCAGCTCGCGCTCGTCCGCGTCGGCCGCCGAAGTGGATCCACCTGGGAGGTGGCGAAGGGCAAGCTCGAGCCGGGTGAGACGCCGGAAGCCGCCGCGTTGCGCGAGCTCGGCGAGGAGATCGGCAGCGACGTCGCGTTTCAGCTCCTACGCGAGATCGGGCTCGTCCGGTACGGGTTCATGGCCCCAGGTGGACAACCGCGTCTCAAGACGGTCCACCTGTTCCTCGTCACCCCGGCGTCCGGCGACGGAGAACTCGGCGCGCTGCGACCGGCCGAGGCCGAAGGGATCCACGAGGTCGCTTGGTTCGACCTGGACGATGCGGTCGGTGCTGTCCGCCATCCGAGCCTGTTGCCCCGCATGCACGACGCGCGGCGGTTGCTGATCGAGCATGGGCTGCAACCCGACCCGCGCTACGCAGCCGCGGACGGCCGCGCGACGCCCACCGGGCTTGGCCGCCCCACGCCGACCGATCCGGCCTAGGTTCCCGCACGTGGGCTTGGCCGCCCGGCACACCGGTTGTACAACCGTCCGAGAGAGGTGTTCGCATGCAGGTCGCGCTACGTGGGAGCAGCCCCGCCGCCATGACCGCAGGCATCCTGCTGCTGACGCGCGCGCGCCAGCTCGGTTTTCGCCTGCAGGTGACGATCGTCGGCGACCCCGAGGATCTGCAGACCCTGCCCGGACCTGCCGTGTTCTACGCCCCGGTGTTGGCGAGCTGCGGCGTGGGCCGTGAGCACGGCGGTGGCGCCACCGTCGCGCTGCCCGGGCCACCGGGTGCCGCCGTCCGCGTGTCGTTCACCCCGCACGGCGTCGACGGATGGTTCCTCGTCGATCGGTCGGGCGAAGGCGTCCACCCCGCAACGCAAGCGTTCGTTCGCCTCAGCCGCGACCCGCGCCCGGAGGCGCGCCAGTTGGGCCGCGACCTCCGCCGCGCGATGGAGGCGCTCGGCTGCTCTCCGGAGACGGCCGTGCTCGACATCTTGTTCGGCGCGCCGGTGCCGCCCCTGCTGCGACTCGCCGCCGCGTTGCGCGCGGGCCGCGCGCTGTCGGGGGGCCGTGGCGACCCGGTCACCGCCTTCCTCACCGGCTCGTCGAGCTCCGGGGACGTCGTCCCGGCCGGGATCGCCGCCCACGCGTTCGCCCGGGGCTTCGCGGCCGGACAGTGGTCGTGGGTCCTCGACCGTTTCACCTTCGGCGTGCGCGACGCGGTCGACGCGTGGGTCGAGACGGCGTTCAAGCTCGCGCGCGAAGACGGCGGCCGCGACCTCGCGCTGCTCGCGGGCCTCGGGGAGATCGCGAGCCACCTCGCAGCCCTGCCCTCGCCCTCGATCCTGCCACCGCTCGGTGCCGGCGAGGATGCCGTCGCGAGCGGGTTGAAGGCCACGTTGCACGCCGAAGGCGTGGGCGACGCCAACGCCGAGCTGGCGCAGATGTACAAGTTCCTGGGCGGAACCTTCTCTCCCGAAGGCGACGACGCCTACCCGGTGAGCGGCGCCCGCCCGCCCGCCGACCCCACCGACGTCGTCGGTTTGTGGCAGTGGTTCGCCTCGGAGGTGCGAATCGCCCGCAAGCAGGCGGACGAGCTGTGGGAGCGCATCTTCCACCCGATGGTCTGAAGGCGTCTGCCCCCCTGCAACCCCGCGCCGCTCGCTCGCCGCGCGCGTTCGGCTTAAGGGCGGCCGCTGCCTTGAGGCAGAACGGAGGGCGTCTCGATGCGGGCGTTGATCACCGGCGCGGCCTCCGGGTTTGGACGCGCGCTCGCCCGGCGGTGGGCGGCGCTGGGGGTCGACGTCCTCGCGACCGACCGCGACCTGGAAGCCCTGCTCACGGCGCACCCGGACCTGCCGACGGCGCGGCTCGACGTCACCGTCCCCGCCGACATCGCCGCCGCGGTGGCCTGGGCCGGCGACGTCGACGTGCTCGTCCACAGCGCGGGCTACGCGGTGTTCGGCACCCAAGCCGAGGCCGACCTCGACGCGGTGCGCGCGATGTTCGAGACGAACGTCCTCGGGATGATGGCGGTCCAACAGGCGTTTCTGCCCGGCCTGCTCCGACGTCGGGGGGCCGCCGTGATCCTCAGCAGCGCCGCCGGACGCATCGTGTTCGCGGAGTCGGGGTTCTACGCGGCCACGAAGCACGCCACCGAGGCGTTCGCCGAGGCGTTGTTCCTCGAGAACGCCCACCTCGGGCTCCGCGTGATCGTGATCGAGCCTGGCAACTTCGCGACGGCGTTTCAGGATCACGCCCGCGCCCACTCGCGCCCGCGCGACCCGTCGTCG
>JBJONI010000088.1:0-5231 GCA_046051915.1 Pseudomonadota bacterium | reverse complement strand
AAGGTCAAGGCCGCGTCCTACGTGAACACCGTGATCGAGGCCATCCAAGAGACCCTCGTCAACGGCGAGAAGGTCACGCTCTCGGACTTCGGCACGTTCACCGTGTCCAAGCGCCGTCAGTTCGCGGGCCACAACCCCAAGAACGGCCAAGCCATCACCGTCCCCGAGCGCCGGATCCCCGTGTTCCGCGCCGGCAAGGGCCTCAAGAAGCAGCTCAACACCAAGTGAGCGCGACGCGGGGTGCGGCTCTCCGCCCCCGCTCTTTCCCACGCTGTTTGGCGTTTATCCCCCATCCACCGGTTACCCGGTCAGGAGTTTCGTCATGAACAAGGCTGATCTCACCGAGATCCTCGCCGAGCGCGCCGGCCTCCCCAAGGTCCGTGCCGCTGCCTTCATCAACCTCTTCACCGAGGCGATCGCCGAGGCGCTCCTCAAGGGCGACAAGGTCACGATCTCTGATTTCGGCACGTTCACCGTCTCCGAGCGCCGCGCCTTCGCCGGCCACAACCCGAAGAACGGTTCCTCGATGCAGGTCCCTTCGCGCAAGATCCCGGTCTTCCGCTCGGGCAAGGGCCTCAAGGGCTCGCTCAACGGCTGATCGACCTCTCGGCGATGTCGTACGAGGGCCCGGGGGTATCCCCGGGCTCTTTCGTTTTTGCCGTGCCGCCGCACGTTCTCGCGTTCCGTTCGGTCGGACGTTCTAACTTGGGCGTTCGACGAACCGACCGGCCTACAGCAGGTGGCCGCTCTTGGCGCGCTTCGTGTCGAGGTAGCGCACGTTGTGCGGATTCGGCGTCATCTTGAGCGAGATGCGACCGACGACGGGGATGCCGAGGTCGGTGAGCGCGCGCGCCTTCGTCGGGTTGTTCGAAATCAGTCGGACGGACGCGATCCCCATCTCGCGGATCATGTCCGCGGCGACGTCGTAGCGACGCTCATCGTCTTGGAAGCCCAGCGCGTGGTTGGCCTCGACCGTGTCGAGCCCGGTGTCCTGGAGGGCGTAGGCCCGGATCTTGTTGGCGAGGCCGATCCCGCGGCCTTCTTGGCGCAGGTACAGGACCACACCACGAGGCTCGTCGGCGATCATCCGCAGCGCCGCCTCGAGCTGGTCGCGGCAGTCGCACTTGAGGGAACCCATCACGTCGCCGGTGAAGCACTCGGAGTGGACGCGGAGCGGAACACTCTCGGCGCCATCGACGTCCCCGTGCACGATCGCGGCGTGCTCCTTGCCGTCGGGGGACTCAAAGGCCACCACCCGAAAGTCGCCAAACCGCGACGGCAGCGCCGCCTCGGCGGCGAGCGTGGCCGCGGGCTCACCCATCGGGGAGAGGTGGCGGAAAGCGGGGAGGCTTGGCATCGTACGTCCTAGGAGCAGGGTCCGCCTAGCATTGCGCACGCGGGCGGTCACGACACCCCCGGTGGACAAAAACCACCAGCATCGTCAGCGTCTGTGACGATCCGAGACGTTCGCGCCGCGTGGTGACCGGACGTCAGCGCGTGGCGAGCACGCTCGCGACGGCGATCGGCGCGGCCGTGCAAGCGCGCAACGTCCAAGGACCGAGCCGCAGCGTCAGGAAGCCGGCGGCGTCGAGGAGCTCTCGCTCCTTTGGCGCCCATCCGCCTTCGGGACCGACGGCGACGATGACCGGGAGGTCGCCGGTCCCGTCCAACACGTCGGGGCGCCCTGCGGCGTCGGCGTAGACGCCGATCGTCGACGCCGGGAAGGCAGCCACCGCTTCACGTAGCGCCAACGCCGGGTGGAGCAGGGGGACGTCGGCGCGCCCACACTGTCGGGCGGCCTGCTCGAGGATGCGCGACCAGCGTTCGCGTCGGTCGCCCTCGGCCACCGTGCGGGCGGTGTGGAGCGGCTGGACAGAGGCGGCGCCGGCCTCCGTGGCCATCCGCAGCGCGTCGTCCATCGCCGGGCCCTTGAGCAGCGCAAGCCAGAGGTGGACCTCCCGGCGGGGAGGCAACGCCTCGGCGGTCAGCGTCTCGAGCACCTCGGCGCGCGTGTCGTCGAGGCGTCGGACCACGACCTCTCGGCCTTGGCCGTCAAACAGGCGAAACGGGGTCTCTCGCTCCAGCCGGAGCACGCGCACCGCGTGGCGCAAGACCTCGTCGGGCAGCGTGAAGACCTCGCCGACCGCAGGCAGGATGGCGCACGGGAAGCGTCGCATCAGGTGGGCGCCGTCCGCGTGGCGCGGGGCGCGGTGTAATGCAAGCAGATCCACTCGCCGTCGACGTAGCGGGTAGGGGCGCCCAGACGGCGATCAAAGGCATCGCGAACGCCGGGTTCGCGGTCGGCAAGGATCCCGGCGAGCAGCAGGTCCTCTCCCGTCCGCGCGACGAGGGGCTCCGCCAGCGCGATCAACGTCTCGGCGAACAGGTTTGCGACCACGATCGTCCAAACGCCTGGGACGTCCTCGATCGGTGTGGTGTCGAACGGCACGTCGAGGCCATTCGCCGCGGCCTGACCTCGCGCGTCGTCGACGGCCACCGGGTCGTGATCGACGCCGTACGCGACGGCACCCAGCTTGGCAGCCGCCAACGCCAAGATCCCGGAGCCGCAGCCCACGTCGAGCACGCGTGTCGACGCTGCCGACCCGAGCAAACGCGGCACCAGCGCCTCAAGGACCTGCCGCGTGGTGGTGTGTTGCCCGGTGCCGAACCCTTGTCCGGGCTCGATGACCAGGGCGTCGGGGGTCGCCTCCCAAGGCGGCGCGACCGTCAGCGGGCCGATGTGCAGGGTGGGGAAGTGCGCTTGCCACGACGTGGACCAATCCTGCTCAACGACGGGCTCCCACCTCGCGCGCGCAGTGCGTGGCAGCCGTGCCTCGGCCGCAGCGCGCAGGGTGGCCGTCGGCGCCTCGAACCAAGCGCGGAGCCGTACCGTGGACGGGGGAGGTGGCGTCGGTCCGGTGTCCCACGGCTGGCGGGGCGTGGGCTCCACGCCCTCGTCACCTTCCTCCGCGACGCCGGCCGCGCCGAGGCTGAACAAGGCGCTCGAAACGCCGGTGAAGCGTCGGCGGGCCAAGCCATCGACGACGAGCGCGAACCATGTCCCCATCAGCGACCTGGGCCTGCCGGCTTCTGCAGCGTGACGCCTTGGCGCGCGGCTTCGAGCAGCAACTTCAGGCCCATGGTGCCGCGCTCCATCCGAAGTTGCTCGCCGGGGATCAAGCCGTCGACGAACAGCGTCGGGGTCCCCATGACGCCGGCGTCACCGCCCTCCTGCGCGCGCGCCTTGACGCGGGCGAGCGTGGCCGGGTCGGCGTTGCAGGTCTCCCAAGCGCCGAGGTCGAGGCCGACCTGCTTGGCGAAGAAGGTGAGGTTGTCCTTCGCGAAGGCCTCGGGACCGCCCTGGTTGGCAAACAGCAGGTGGGCGAAGTCCCCGAACTTGCCCTGCTGGTTCGCGCACTCCGCCGCCAGCGCCGCGTCGCAGCGAGGGTCGGACGTCTCGGTGCGGCGTGGATCCGCGAGGACCGGGTTGCAGACGCCGGACAGCGGGAAGGCCTTGAAATGCACGGCGACGTCGGTTTGCGCTGCGAGCAACGCCGTCAACTCCTTCTCGGCCTCGGCACAGTGCGGGCAGCCGAAGTCGGCGAATTCGAAGACGTGGAAGCGGGCCTCTTTGGGGCCGAGGATCGCCTCGGTGCCGTCGCTGACGACGGCCTTCTTCGCCGCAGAGTACAGCGTCGCCAACTCTGCGATCGGGTCGGCCGGCTTCTCGTCGCCCGGAGACTTCGGGGCTTGGAAGGGCAGGGTCGGCAGTCGGGTCGCGTCCTGGTAGGCGCCGTGGCCGTAGCTCAACACCAACACGCCGACGCCCGCGAAGACGAGACCCTCGCGCCGGAACGGGATCAGGGCCATCCCTTCCGTGAACGAGGCTTGTTGGAGCTTGAGGCCGCGAAGCCCCGCCCAGAGCAGCAGCGCGGTCGCGGCATAGATGGAGAGACAGACGAGGCAGAAGGCGCCGACCACCTTGGATTGGTAGCCAAGGAACAGCGAGAAGGCGAACGACGGTGCGGCGAACGCGACGATCAGCCGGTCGACGTCGGGGGAGCGCTTGGGCGGCTTGTTCGGTGCGAGCAGCAGGGCCGCGAGCAGGCCACCGTACCCGGCGAGGCCGAGGAGCGTGACGGGCACGGTGCCGATCATCGACCACGGCGACGTGTTGACCTTGTCGCAGTCGAACACCGCGTTGATCGCACAGGCCGAACTCCCTGAGCTCGCGTCGATCTTGCGCTGCAGCAGGTAGCCGTTCATCAACACGGCGGTGGCCGTGGTGACCAACGCGCCCTGGAGGGTGTTGCGTTGGATCAGGCCCCCGCAGACCGCCAACACCGCCACGAGCTGGGCGGCGATCGCCCACGGCGACTCCGTGGCCATCAGACCGATCGCTGCGACCGAGCTCAGGCCGGCGAGGGCGAACCATCCGTAGGTGCGAAGCGCGTTCATGTTGCCATCCGGGCCGTTCGGGGTCGGGTTTCGTATCGCGCGCGCCGCAGTCGCGGCAACGTCGGTGCGGGGGGCCTCGCCGTTCAACACGGCGGGGCAGTCGCTCGGGAATCCGTGGTTGGACTAGCGTTCACGCGCCATGTCGCGCTTGGCGTCGCGTGTCGCGATCGCGGCGCGTTTGTCGTAGTTTTTCTTGCCGCGTCCGACGGCGATCTCGACCTTGACGCGTGAGCCCTTGAGGTAGAGCCGGATCGGCACGACGGTGAGCCCCTTCTCGGCCGTGGCGCGCTTGAGTCGCAGGATCTCATGGCTGTGCAGCAGGAGCCGGCGCTCGCGGAGCGGTTCGTGGTTGTTTCGGTTTCCCTGCTCGTACGGCGAGATGTGGCAGCCCATCAACGTCGCGTTGCCGTCGTCGAGGCGGACCCAAGCCTCCTGCAGGTTCGCACGCCCGGCACGCAACGACTTGACCTCGGTACCTGTCAGCGAGATGCCGGCTTCGACGTGGTCTTCCAGCTCGTAGTCGTAGGATGCACGTCGGTTGGAGACGAGGATCTTCTCGGCGGCGTTTCCGGACGTTCGGGACATGTTTGGGACCTACGGTGTCTCCCTCTATCGGGTTCCGGGTGGCGGGGCTTGTGACGGGTCCGGACTTTGGTCGGGGGCGGCGTACGGCGGCGCCGGCGTTCCCGCTGCGTCGGGGTGGAGCGTCGGGTGGTCATCGGACACCGCGTCCAGAAAACCGACGTGCATCGCGGGTTCGGGCGCGAGGTCTT
>JBJONI010000087.1:0-9226 GCA_046051915.1 Pseudomonadota bacterium | reverse complement strand
GGAGGACGTCACGGCCGCCCCCGGCGGTCCCGCCCGCCGAGAACCAGCGGCGGACGCGCTCGCGCTGCAGCGACGACGTGGCCAGATCGAACGCGGCCTGCCCTTCGAGCCGGCCCAAGCGGTCCCGACCGCGACCGCTCGCCGCAACTTGGACAGGCTCCACACCGACCACCCGCCCGTGCACGTGGCTGATCCGCCAACCGAGCGACGCCTCCGCCTCGATCGCGCGCGACAGACGACCGTCGATGCGGGCCAAGGCCCGGCCCCACGGAGCCGGCTCAAACAGCTCCTCGAGGCGCTCACGAACGCGGGCGCGCACCGAACCCTCGGCGAGCGCGACAGCGGCCGCACGGAGGACCGCCTGCCGGACCACCGGGATCATCGCGCCTTCCTGACCGTCGACATCGGGCGCGAGCACGCGGATCTCGGTGCCGTCGCGACGAAGGCCCAGCCGGACGCGACCCAGAGGCCGAGGCACAAGCCCCCAACGGAACAAGAAGCCGCCCGGGATGTCGAGCCCGGCGTCGCCGTCGAGCTCCACCGAGGTCAAGCAGACGAGATCGGCCGGAGCCGCGAGCCGGTGTTCCAACGCGATCGCGTCGGCAGCCGCGAGCAGTGCCGAGACGACGCGGCCCATGCCGCCCTCCGGGATGGCCGGGGCGAGCGCCGTCGCACGCTCGGCGTCGATCGCGACCGCCGACAACATCGCCCAGGCCGCCTCGGCCGTCTCCTGCCGGATCGGCGTCGGCGGCGGCCGTCCTGGCCCTTCACCGTCGCCTTGCACCACCTGCCGCAGCGTCTGGCGTCCGTACCAAGCCTCCGACGACGCGCGGTCGCGTGGCAGGCCCACCTGTGCGGCGAGCAATTCGAGCGCGCCGCCGATGCCCGAGCCGGTCGCCCAAGCCTCGATCGCCTCAGCGGATGCGGGGAACGCCGGCGGCTTGTGGGCGGCGTCCGCCGTGCGGGTGGCGAGGCGCACCGCGACGACACGCGCGAGCTCGGTCAGAACGCGCGCACGAACCGTCGGCTCGACCGCGCCCATGCCCGGGCCACGGTCCATGGCGACGAGCAACTCGCGCAGGCCGAGATCGCCGCGCCACAGGCAAGCACGGTGGAACCGTTCGAGGTCGCTCGGCGCGAGACGCGGCGGATTCCGGCGCCATTCCCGGGTGGACCAGCTCCCGCCGACGGGTCCCGCAGCCTCGAGGACGTCGAGGAGCTCGCGGGGAGAGGAGGGCGCGTAGGGGACGGCGAGCATGGACAGCCTCTGGGACCCGCCCGCCTAACCCGTGCGGACCGACAGCGGGAGGCTGCTGCGCACGTACCACCGCCGCCGCAACCCGATGCTCCAGGCGCGGGTCAGGGCGCCGAGGTGACCGTGAACGGCGCGCTGCGCACCACCTGCTCGCCGGCCTCGGTCGGAACCGTGACCTCGATCGTCCATGGGCCACCCGTCAGGTCGACACCGCCTGGCAGCGGGCTGCGCGGCGAGAGGCGGAACGTCCAGACGAAGGTCCGGGTCGTCCCCGGCGCATCCGACGAGGTGTAGGCAGGGCTGACCTCGAGCGCGACGTCCCAGTCCTGCTGGTCGCTCGTGAACGCGCGCCCGCCCGGCCGTGCGACCGGGGCACCGGAGGCGTCGACCACGCGCGCGAGGGGCGCGCCGAGCCACGGATCACCGCCGTGCAGCGCGAACGTCACGACGCCATCGGCCGCGACCTCGGCCGCGACCTCGGTGACCACCGTCCCGACGTCTTGTGCAGGATCGACGGTGTAGGGGACCGCGACGCTGTACGGGAACGGCGTCAGGCGCGACGGCTCTTCGGCCGCGGCATTCGCCCCGACAAACGCGCCATACCGGTCGGCCACCTGCGCCGCGAGCCAAGCGCCTTGCTTGGGCCCCCACAGCGCGCCCGACGCCTCATAGCCGCCGTACCACCAGTCCTCCTCGAGCAGGCTGTAGCCCAAGTAGTCCTGCGTGTACCCGAGAAACAGCGCGTCCTGCATCGCCGGGTCCGAGGCGCGCATGGCGTCCATGATCGACTCGGCGAGGTGGGTCCCGGGCTCGCCTGGGAAGGTCACGAGGCTAAAGGCGCCCACGCGTCCCACCGTGACGTCGGCCTGGGTCGGCGCGGGGAAGGCCTCGGCGAACGGCACGCAGACCTGATCGAGGCCCTCTTGGTAGCCGGGTTCCTCGCAGCTTCCGGCGTCGTTGCCACAGTAGACCCCGCCGTACGGGTACGGGAATTGGTCGTCGGTGTAGCCGAGCAGCTCCCGGTTGATCGGCACCCGATGCGTCGACAGACGGATGTCGGGCGTCTCCGTCCAGGACAGCGCCGGCCACGCCTCTTGCACCGCCGACGAGACCGCCGAGGCGGCGTGCCACATCCGCTCGTAGCCTTCGTCGCGGACGCCGGCGGCGCGCGTCGGCACCTCGGGGTCGGCGGGGGCCATGTCGGCGCCCCAGCTGTTGAACATCACCGCCATCACCGGGTGGTCGAACGCGTCGGCGACCGCCGTCTCGATCGCCCCACTGACGTCTTGGCTCAGATGCAGATCGTCGATCCCCATCACCGTGCCGTGGATGGCGTACGCCATCACCACGGCGTCGACGCGCCCGTCGCGCTCCACCGCGAGCAGCGGGAGGTCGCCGCGGGTGTAATCCTCGCCGTCCTCGCAGCGCCGATCGTTGTGGGCGTCCTCGCACAAGCCCACGGCGGTGCCAAGCTTGGCGGGCCGGGCGTCGTCGATCGCGGCCACGATGGTGTCGGCGATCGTGTCGACGAACCGCTCATAGAACTCTGGGAAGAACTTATCGACGATGAAATCGAAGAAGCTGCTCTGGTCTGTGCCCGTGTTCAGCACGCGCCCCGGACCCGAGTGCGTGTGCGTCGCCCCGATGATCAGCGCGTCGTCCATGTCGCGCCCGAGCCGGGCGCTGACCTCGTCGACGATCGCCCCGCGAAGCTGCGCGAACACCCCGACGGCGTCGAGCCGCACGAAGATGGCTTCAAAGCCATCCCCGCGGCTCAGGGCCACAACCTTGACGCCAGGGTGCCCCTGAATCTTCTTGGTTCCAGGGTAAATCTCGGAGAAGGGCGACTGCGACGACGGCGCCCCGAACGGGCCAAAACCCGCCGTGCCGATGCCGACCGGCGCCGGAAGCCGTGCCTCCGCGATCCCCGCGACGAGTACGCCAGGCTCGGGTGGCGGCGCCATGTCCTGCCCCTTGTCACACCCGGCGAGCCACACGCCCAGGCCCACCAACGACGCCATCGCCACACCGCGCATGCACCCTCCGCAACGCCGCATCCTCGCGCCGTTTTGTCGACGGGTCAAGGCCCGCGAAGGACGGCCTACGCCGCCGGCTCGTCACAACGTGGCAAGGCCGTGTCAACGCGACGCGATCGCGACCCACCCGCGGTATGGTTCCGACGTCCTCGGAGGCCCCATGCGTCGTTCGTTGTCCACCCTGTTGCTCGCCGCCGCCTCGGGCGCCGCGATGGCCGCACCTGCGTCGGACGAAGGACCGTCCTACATCGTCAACGGCGACGTCGAGAACGGCTACCCCAGCACGATGGCGATCGGGTTCGACGCCGGCGGGTTTCGGGCCTCGACCTGCACCGCGAGCCTGATCACGCCGCGGATCCTCCTCACCGCCGCGCACTGTTCGGAGGAGTACGCCAAGCAGGGCATCTCGATCGACTTGATCGTTCAGTTCGGGGCCGCCTTCCCCGGAAAGAACGTCGACAACGCCGACGCCATCAAGTTCGACGACCTGATCAACCATCCCGGCTACCAGGGGATCACCGGCTTTGGAACCCCGGAGAACGACGTCAGCGTCGTGATCCTCGCCGAGGAGGTCTCCGACGTCGAGCCGGTGTGGTTCAACACCCGTCCGCTCCGCGATCGCGACCTCGGCACGAAGATCACGAGCGTGGGCTACGGGATCACGTCGGCCGCAACCCAGTCGGGTTCGGGGACCAAGCGCTCGGTCAAGCTCAAGATCTCGTCCCTCGACGACCAGTTCATCGTCGCGAACACGGCCGACAGCCCGATGGACGGCAACGTCTGCTCCGGCGACTCGGGTGGCCCGCAGTACCACGTGGAAGAGGACGGACGCCTGCTGCAGTGGAGCGTCCACTCTTGGGCGGACCAGAACTGCACGTTCACCTCGGGTTCGACCCGCACCGACCTGTTCGCCGAGTGGATCCTCGACCGCGTGGAGGAGGTCCACGGCACCCGCGACTTCTGCGAGATCACCGCCAAGTACGGCAACGGCGTGTGCGATGCGTACTGCGACGCGCCGGACATCGACTGCGAGATCGGGGGTGGCGGCGGTGCAGCCGACACCGGGGGGGCCGGTGGCAGCAGCGGTGGCGGTGCCGGCGGTGGGGCCGGTGGCGGCGCCGGCGGTGGGCTGGACGCCTCCGGTGAGGGATGCGGCTGCGACCACCCGACGCGGAGCGGCAGCGGCCTCGGGGTGCTCCTCGCGGCCGGCCTGCTCGCGCGACGCCGGCGGTGACCGCTCGCCGTCCGGCAGCGGCGCTGTTCGACCTCGACCGGACCTTGCTCGACGTCAACAGCGGCCACGACTGGGTCCGGTGGGCTTGGTCTCACGGCCAGCTCAACGCGCGTGACGTCGCGCGCGCCGTGTGGGGCTTTGGCGCGTATGCCCTCGGTCGCTCCGATCTCGAAGGCTTCCTCGACGCCGCGATCGCGCGCTACGCGGGCCACGACGCGGCCGCGCTTCAGGACGAGACCGAGCGCTGGTACGACACCCGCATGGCCCATCGGGTCCGCCCGGGCGCGCAGCAGGCCGTGGCGCGCCACCGCGCCCAAGGCGACGCGATCGCGAGCGCGACCACCGGCTCGTGGTTCGCCGCGCGGGTCGCTTCGGCGCGTCTGCAACTCCCGCTCGCGGTGAGCACCGAGCTCGGGATCGAGGCCGGGCGGATCACCGGGCGCATCGCCGCGCACGCGCATGGCCCGCACAAGGCGCGTCGGGCGCTCGAGTGGCTGGCCCGCGTCGGCGTCGACCCCGCGGACGCATGGTTCTACACCGACTCGATGTCGGATCTCCCGCTGCTCCTCGCCGTTGGCCACCCCGTCGTGGTCCACCCCGACCCCCGCCTGCACCGCGAAGCCAAGGCGCGGGGTTGGCCGATCGTCGACTGGGGGACGGCGTGACGCGCCGCGTGCTGCACGCCCGCCGTGTGTTGTACGGCGTGGCCCCCGACGTCCAGGAGGGCCCTGCGCGGGTCCACATCGAAGAGGGCGTGATCTCCGGCGTCACGCCCGGGCCCCCCGCCGCGGACGACGAGCGCCTCCCGGATCACGTGGCCCTCACCCCCGCCTACGTCGACGGGCACACCCACGCCGCCCTGCACGGCCTACGCGGCGCCGCGCTGGCCCCGCACGCCGGGGGCAACCTCGTCGAGGACCTGTTCTACCGGTTTGAGAGGCACCTGCTCGCCGACGACGTCCGCGCGCTCGCGACCCTTGGCGCGTACGAAGCCCTGATCTCCGGCACGGCCCTCGTTTGGGACCACTACGGACACGCCGAGGCCCTCGCCGAGGCGTTCTCGACCGCCGGCCTCAGCGCCGTCGTCGCCCCCACGCTGCAAGACCGCGCCGTCAGCGGGCGCGAGCCGTGGATCGACGGCACCCCGGCCGCCTGGCGGGCGACCGAGCGCATCGCCAGTGGCGCCTTTCGGGGCGTGCACGCGGCGTGGGGCCCGCACGCGACCGACACCGTCAGCCCCAACCTCCTCGCGGCCATCGCCGACGCCGCGCGTTCGACCGGTCTGCCCGTTCACCTGCACGTCGCCCAAAGTGTCGAGGAGGTCGCCCGCGCCGCAGCCGAAGGCACCACACCGGGCGCGCGGCTCGACGTCCTCGGGGACGTCCCAACGACCGCCGTCCACGGGCTGTACCTGACCGAGCGCGACCTCGCGGCGTACGCGTCCCGCCCGACGACGCTGATCGTCTGTCCGTCCTCGCAAGCGTGGTTTGGGTTCCCTGCCGATGTGGACGCCTGGGAGGCCGCCGGCTGCCGTTGGGGGGTCGCGACCGACGCCGCGGTGAGCAACGACACCCTCGCGGTGGCCCGGGAAGCCCGCACGCTCGCGTTGCTGCGCGCCGCACGCTGGACCGATCACCCCGCCCGACGACGGTTCGCCGCGACCGGGGACGCCGCCGCAGCCTCGACGCACGGCGCGGCCCGGCGTGACCACGTCAACGCCCACCCGATCGACGCGGCGCCGCTGCTGGCCCGGGTGACGAGCGTGCCGGGCGCGATGCACCCAGCCTTCCGCGCCGGTGCCATCGCGCCAGGGTACCGCGCGCATCTGCTCGCGCTGGACACCGAACACCCCTGCGTGTGGCCGTGCCCCGACCTCGCCCGCGCGATGACGCTGGCCGACGCACCCAGCGCGATCACCCGCATGATGATCGACGGCGTCTGGCGCACCGAAGCGGGCGTCCACGCGGCGACGCTCGCCGCCGAGCCGGCGCTCTCCGAGGCCCGTCGCTACCTCAGCGTCAGGTTGCCGCTGTTGCTCGGGTCGGCTTCGAGGAGCTGATCGAGGTTGCCCCACCGCTCTGCGAGCGGAAGCGCCGCGAGTCGCCGGTACCAGTCCGACGTCGGGACCTCGTCGTAAGGCACCAAGCCCCGCTCGCCATGAACCTGCAGGTACTCGCGCCGCGGGCGGATGCACTGGTCGGCCACCGCGCACGAGCGGCACGGCGCTGGGTCCTCGGTGCGGGCGGATCGGTGGTGGGCGTCCATCGTCGAGCGGGGCCGCCACGGCACATACGGCGTCACCTGCCGGACCACGCAGCTCGGAAAGCCGCAGGTCCCCGCGACCTCCATCAGGACCCCCACCTCGCCCAACGTGGTGACCGCCTCGGTGAGGTAAGGAAGCGCCGTCTCGTAATCGACGAGCGTCTCCAGGTAATGGTCGACGTTGTAGCCGACCCCAGGCGCGCTGTAGTTCACCATCCGCACGGCGTTGTCGGCACGGGTGGCGTAGCGATCACGGATGAAGCGCGCATGCTCGGGCAGATGCGCGACGTTGCGGGTGTCGACGCAGCAGTTGAGGATGACGAACAGGCCGGCGTCGAGCGCCCGGTCGATGCCCACCACGGTGCGCTGCCACGTGCCCGGCGCGCGCGTGATCGCGTCGGACAACGACGCGTCCGCCGCGTGCAGGCTGACGAGGATGCTCTCCAGCCCCGAGGCCTTCAGCCGCTCCGCCACGCCCGGCTTGGCGAGCTGGATGGCGTTGGTGTTCATGTGGACCGGAAGGCCATGGACGCGCCCCGCCTTGTCCAACAACTCGGGCAGACGACGCCAGATCGTGGGCTCGCCGCCGCAGATCGTCAGTCGCTCGATGCCCGCCGCGACCATCTCGTCGAACCACCCGAAGATCTCGTCGTCGCTGGGGTTCGGCCAGTCGCGCCCCTCGGGGCAGAACGCGCAGTCCTGGTTGCAGGTGAACCCCGTCCGCAACAGGCCGGTGACGCCGCTGTGCGCGACCTCGATGTGCCGAAACATCCGATCGTCCAGCGTCTCGAGCGTCGCCCAGCGGTGATGGCTCGCATCCAACGCGTCCCCGTGCGGCCCGGCGCCTTCGGACGCGACCCGCGCCGCAAGCGTCGTCAACACCGCGCGGATCGCGGGCGTCTTGAGCACCCCCGGATCGGGCGGCCGCGCGACGGTGATGCGGAGCCGCCCTGCACGCCACTCCCCCGCCGCCGCGGGGGTGCCTTTGGGTTGGCGATGCAGCTTCAGCTCCAGCGACTCCCCGCGCGGACCAGCGAGTCGCAGCGTCGTCGGCTCCGACGAGCCGGGCGAGATGCGTCGAATCGGCGACACCGCGACGCCGGCTGCGACCGCGCCGAGCCAGCCATCCAGCGCGCCAAGGAACGCGGCGCGCGCCTCTGCCCGCCGGGCAGGCACCCACGGCGTCAGCAGCTGGGACTGCGGCTGCGGCGACGCCGCTGCGGAAGGGGCTTGGGGCTCGGCCACGGCTCAGCCCTCGGTGAGCGCGGGCGCGCTCGGCGCGCGGGCGAACCCGAACCGCACCCGCAGCTCCATCCGCTCCTCATCGATCGCCAGCTCCAGGTCGTCGACACCGAGCTGCACGCCGAGGCCGCCCCCGAGCCCGCCGACCATCTCCTCGACACGGCCGCGCGGGAGGAGCGTCACCGCATCCATGCCCTCGACCTGCATCGCGAGCCCGGCCTCGAGCAGGCGAGAGAGGAGCTGCAGGACGGCGGAGTCTCCAAGATGAAGCGCAAGATCCGACACGTTGCCGATCACGGCGTCGCGCTCGCGGGCATACCGGATGCGCGCAAGGCTCACCGACGCGCCAAGGCGTTGCTCGATGCGGAACGGTAGCGTCACGTTGTCACGAAGGAACGTGATCTGTCCCTCCGCGACGCCCCGGACGAACGCGTCGGCGGTGACCCGTTGCGGGCCATAGCCGAGCTCGGTGCCGACACCGTCGATCTCGACGCGCCATGTGCCCTGCACCGCGACGAGGTCGCGAAGCCCGGCCAGCACGACCTCCCGCCGGGCCTGCCACCAAGAGCCGGCGACGGCGCCCAGACGTTGCAGCGGCGCCGGCGTGGACTCCGCCTCCAGCAAGCCAGCGACGCGTTCCTTGAGGCCGAGGGCGCGCACGCCCGAGGCGACGCTCGCCGCGAGATCGAGCGTGCCGGTGCCGACCTCGAACGGGAGCGCCGCACCCAAGATCTGTTGCCACAGATCGCGCGAGAGCCCGAGGTTGAGATGCGGCGCGTTGGCCATGGTCGCTCCTACCGCGCTCCCCTATCGCCGCCACCGCGGGATCGCCGACGTCGCCGCGCCCAAAAACGACGAAGCCCCGCGACGCACGTGGCGCCACGAGGCCTGCGATCCCGGACGGGACGCGGTCGATCTCAGAACAGCTCGGTGCCGCGGAAGAAGTAGCCGACCTCGACGGCGGCGTTCTCGACGCTGTCGGAGCCGTGCACGGCGTTCTCACCGATGCTGTCGGCGTAGAGCTTGCGAAGCGTGCCCTCGGCGGCCTGCGCGGGGTTGGTCGCGCCCATGATCTCGCGGTTCTTCGCGACGGCGTTCTCGCCCTCGAGCACCTGCACGACCACCGGGCCCGACGTCATGTAGGCGACCAGGTCCTTGAAGAACGGACGCTCGCGGTGCACCGCGTAGAAGCCCTCG
>JBJONI010000086.1:0-5209 GCA_046051915.1 Pseudomonadota bacterium | reverse complement strand
GGCATCTGGGACGAGCTGAACGAGCAGCTTCTCGAGTTCGCCGAGAACGCGAAGTACTGGGGCTACCTCAAAGCGAGCATGGCCGAGGTCGAGAAGGTCGACATGCCCGACGAGGCCTCGGTCGCGGAGGTGAGCACGCGCAAGGAAGGCTGGGACATCGTCACGACCTACCTGCCGACCTTGGTGGAGGCTGCGGGGATGACGGTGCTGCTCAGCGTCGTGTCGTTCCCCCTCGCGATCGCGATCGGGGTGTTGGTCGCGCTCGGACGCCTGTACGGGCCGGGTTGGTTGCGCGCACCGCTCACCGCGTACGTGGAGTTTCTCCGCGGAACGCCGCTGATGCTGCAGCTGTACTTCATCTTCTTCGTGTTGCCAGAAGTCGGCATCAACGTGCCGGCGCTCGCGACGGCAGTCCTCGGCCTGGCCGTCAACTACTCGGCCTACGAGTCGGAGATCTACCGTGCCGGTCTGCAGGCGATCCCGCCGGGGCAGATGGAGGCGGCGCTGAGCCTCGGCCTGACCCGCGCGCAGGCGATCCGCACCGTCGTCCTTCCACAGGCGTTCCGGATCGTGATCCCGCCCGTGGTCAACGACTTCATCGCGCTGTTCAAGGACACCTCGGTCTGTTCGGTGATCACCGTCATCGAGCTGACCAAACAGTTCTCGATCCTCAGCAAAAGCACGCTGGCGATCTTGGAGATGATGGGGCTGACGGCGCTGCTCTACCTCGCGATGAGCTACCCGCTGAGCCTCGCGGCCCGGTACGTGGAGAAGCGGCTCGGCAACACGGGGGTGCACGCATGATCGTCGTGGACGGCTTGGTCAAGCGCCATGGCAGCAACGAGGTCCTCAAGGGGATCAGCCTCTCGGTCGCGCAGGGGGAGGTCGCGGCGATCATCGGCCCTTCGGGCGGTGGCAAAAGCACGTTCTTACGTTGCATCAACGGACTGGAGCCGTTCCAGGGCGGGAGTGTGCGCGTGGGATCCCACACGCTCGCGCCGGGCGTCGTCGCGCCGGCCACCTTGCAGGCCGTCCGCCGGCAGGTGGGGTTCGTGTTTCAGCAGTTCAACCTGTTCCCGCACCTGAGCGTCCTCGACAACTTGCTGCTCGCGCCGACGGTTGCGCTCGGTGAGGCGCGCGATGCGGTCCTGCCGCGGGCGCTCGCGCTCCTCGACCGGGTCGGACTCGCGAACAAGCGCGACGCGTTCCCTCGCGATCTCTCCGGCGGCCAGCAGCAGCGGGTGGCGATCGCCCGCACGTTGGTCATGGAGCCGGCGTGCGTGTTGTTCGACGAGCCGACGTCGGCCCTCGACCCGGTGATGGCGTCCGAGGTGATGCGGGTGATCACCGATCTCGCCGACAGCCGACAGACGATGGTCGTCGTCACGCACAGCATGCACTTCGCCCGGACGGTCGCGGATCACGTGCACGTCTTCGCGGGCGGCTACGACGTTGAGCACGGCCCCCCTTCGAGCGTGTTCGACGCACCGCAGCACGAGGTCACCCGAAGCTTCTTCGAAAAGGCGGGGAAGGACTGACGCCGATCAGCGCCGCTTGAGGGCGACCGGCTCGTAGGGGTGCCCTTCGATCCCGTGCTCCTTGCGCGCCTGCATGCACGCGAGGTCGCCGGGCTGCACGAGCTTACAGCCCCGCGCGCGGTGGGTGTAGATGTCGCACTTGACCTCACGGCCGATCTTGCCGCGGAGGGCCGTGCACCGGCCGTCCTTCTCGAGTCGGATGTGGGGGACGCCCTCCTCGTCCTCGAGGACAAACCGGCGGCGCAGCGCCACGTCGTGGAGCAGCTTGCTGTCGTCGTCGTCGATCTCGACGTAAAACACGTACCCTTGGGCGTGGTTTTCGGCGGTGTTCGTGCAGCAGGCGCCGCACGTCGTGCACAGGTTCACGCGCGCTCCAAGGGAAAGGACGTGGTCCGTGCTAACCTCCCGCGCGTGGAGGGGCCGATGCTCGTTGTGCTGGCGTGGCTTTCGTTCGCCTGGGCGCAGGGTGTGGAAGGGGGAGGCCTCGGGGCTCACGGTGCGCCGGACGATGCGCCACCGATCGGCGCCGTCACCCCGACCGAGACCGCGATGTGGGCGGCTTGGCGGCCAGGCGACCTGGTCGTGACCGACCCGGGTGACCCAGCGTCGGCGGCGTTGCTTCGGTACGCCTTCGCACCGGGCGACCGCCACACGTTCCGCCTCACGGGCTCGATGACGATGACGATGACGATGATGGGTCTGTCGCCGACGGTCGTGGAGGTGCCCGACTGGCAGGCCGATGGCTGGATTCGCGTCGACGCGGTCAAAGACGGCGTCGCCACCGCGTCCGTTCGCTTCACGGGGTTCGTGCTGAACGGTGATGTCGAACCCGAGATGCGGGAGACGTTCCGCGCCGTCGGCAAGCAGGTGCGCAAGTACCGTGGGGAGAGCGACATCGACGACCGCGGTCGAACGCTCGCACGCAGGGACAACAGCGCCGACGTGTTCGACGAGAACACGCGGCAGTTGATGGACCTTGGCGCCATGCTGTTCCAGCTTCCGGAGGCGCCCGTCGGACGTGGCGCCGTGTGGCATACGGGTGCGCTGAAGGCTTCGTCGGCGGCGGCGAATTTGCAGTTGGAGACGCTCT
Source organism: Pseudomonadota bacterium (assembly GCA_046051915.1). Taxonomy (GTDB): domain Bacteria; phylum Myxococcota_A; class UBA796; order UBA796; genus JBEIFN01. The sequence continues at coordinate 2,581 of JBJONI010000086.1, read as the reverse complement.
CGACGTTCACGCTGACGGCGCACGACGGCGAACGCGCGACGATCGACCTGGCATCCCAGATCCGGCTCGCCGACGGAAGCGCGGGCGCGGTTCCGATGCCGGGGATGGAAGGCATGAACCTACGGTTCGAGCGGGTCGCGGGCGAGGGGAGCGGCAAGATCGAGATCGACCTGTCGTCCCCGCTCCCGATCCACTCCGAGGCCAACGAGCGCTCCGAGGTCGCGATCTCCAGCGACGGCGGACCGTTCCCCCTCAACATGACCCAGACGATGGACATGCACATGGTGTTGACGTCTGACGCACCGTGACGTGGCGGCGATGGCGCCCGCTTCCGTTCGCGGGCCGCATTCGGTAGGGTCGGGAGGAGGGAGAGTCGATGGCACGGCCGATCGGGGAAAAGGGCAAGACGCCGGATCCGTGGGCGGTGCTCTCGGAGCGTGAGCGCGACCCGGAGCTCGCTCGGATCCGCGAGATCGTGGAGGGGCCAGCGGCCGCCGCGAAGCCGGCGCCGGCCGTCTCCGTCGTGGTGCCCGTCGATCCCGAGGCCGCTCGTGACCGTCGCGTCCGGATCCTCGCCGTCGTCCTCGCTGCGGGGCTGGGGGTCGCCGTGACCTGGGCGGGGTTGCTCGCCGACGAGGACCACGACGGCGAGTCCGCCCTCGCGGAGGCGGCGCGGTCGTTGGTGACGGAGGAGCAAGCCGCGGCCCAACCCGTCGACGGCGACGCGTCGTGCGTGGACCAGCTCGATCTCCCCGCAGGCAGCGTGACCTTCGTCGCCGACCGGGCCGACGGCGGACGCCTTCGAACGCGCCTGACGTTGCGCGAAGGGCGCCGCCACCATGTCGTCTGCACCGGGCTCACGTGTGCGGCGGCCGACGTGGGGCCCTCGGGGTTTCCGGAGGCCGATGTTCGCTTCCTAAGCGGCTTTACGGGGGGAAAGGTCGCCACGGCCGGGGGCTGGATCTGTGTGCGTCCCCGAGACGACGTCGACCGCCAACCGTAAATCGGCAAAAATCTGCCGACCGGTGTGGACGTCAGGCCCTCGGTGTGCAAGAACGAGGGCGTGGAGGTTGCCATGCGCCGTTCGTTCGCCGTCTCGCTCGCTCTGTTGGCCGCTTGCGGGGGCAAGACGCCCCAAGCGCCTGAGATCAACGAGGACGTCACCCTTCGTCGGCTCGCCGGCTGCGATGACCTTCGGGCCACCCTGACCACGGCGGTGATCGAGGCGGCGGTGGGCGGGGGCTACTACCGCGGTGGCGACGTCCTTCTCCCGGGGATGGCGGAGAACACCGCCGCCGACGGCAGCGCGTCGGCCCCGAGCAACACCGGCGCAGAGGCGCCGTCGAGCTACACCGGCACCAACAACCAGGAAGCCGGCGTCGATGAGCTCGACGCGGTCAAGACGAACGGCACCCACATCTTCGTCGCGCAAAACCGCGCGTTCCACGTTCTCGACAGCTTCCCGGCCGAGGCCACCAGCCAGATCGCCAAGCTCGATCTGCCGGGGTGGGTGAGTGGGATGTTCCTCGTCGACGACGCCACCGCCGTGGTCCTCACCAACGTCAGCGACTACGAGCTCGGGGTGCCGAACCCTGTCGGGATGAGCCTCGTGCGCGCGTACGTCATCGACGTCTCGGACCCCGCGGACCCGACCGTCACGCGCACGGAGGACGCCGAGGGGTGGCTGGTCAACGCGCGCAGCATCGAGGGGCGGATCCACCTCGTCCTGCAACAGAGCTTCGACCTGCCCTACAGCGTGTGGGACGCGATCTACACCGCCCAGGCTTCGGTCCCTTGGACGGACGCGGCCTACACCGAGGAGGGCTACGCCGCCTGGCAGCAGCAGGTCCGTGAGGCGGTGGCTCCGGTGGTGGAAGCCGAGATCGCCGCCCTCGACCTCGATGCCGTGCTCCCGAGCGCGCGCACGGATGCCGCCGCGTTCGCGCCGATGGCGTCGTGTGAGGACCTGTACGTCCCTGCGCAGGTGAGCCAGCTCGGCTTGCTCACCGTCGCGACCCTCGACGTCGCAGCGCCGGGGCTTCCCTCGGCCGGCTTGCTCGCCAACGGCTGGACGGTCTACGCGTCTCAAAACAACCTCTACATCAGCCAAACGAGCGGCTGGTGGTGGGGTTGGGACACCGAGCCGGGCCGCACCCACATCCACCAGTTCGCGATCGACGGAGAGGAGCCCGCCTACCTCGGGTCGGGCGCCGTGGAAGGCTGGGTGTACGGCAGCTACGCGTTCTCGGAGCGCGACGGCAACCTGCGGGTCGCGACGACCGACGTCCCCGCCTGGGGTGGCGGCGGCGTCGCCGTCGATGTGGCCGTCCCGCCCGACGCGTCGACGTCGAGCGGCGGCGGTACGGCGTCGTCGGGGAGCACCGCGCCCTCGAGCGGGGTGGCGGAGCCCGTGCCGACGCAAGAGGTCGTCGACGAGACGCCGGCCGAGCCCGCCACCCCGGCGAGCAACGTGTTCGTCCTTGATCTGGCCGGCGAGGACGGGGTCCTTGACCTGATCGGTGAAGTCCGAGGCATCGCCCCCGGTGAGACGATTCAGGCGGTGCGCTACGTCGGCGATGCC
>JBJONI010000085.1:0-2668 GCA_046051915.1 Pseudomonadota bacterium | reverse complement strand
CACGGGCGCTGGGCTCGACAGCGGAGACACCGGCTTCGCCGGTGGGGATTCGGGTTCGGGATCGGACTCCGGTGGCGCCGGCACCGACAGTGGCGGCGGCGGGTTCGACTCGGGCACGGGCGGCGGTAGCGACACCGGCGGCGGCGGCGGGTTCGACTCGGGCACGGGCGGCGGTAGCGACACCGGCGGCGGCGGCGGCGGGTTCGACTCGGGCTTCGGCGGCGGTGGCGGCGGCGGCGGCGGCGGAGGTGGGTTCGACTCCGGCCTCTTCGGCGGCGGCGGCGGTGGCGGTGGCGGTGGCGGCGGCGGCGGGGTCGATACCGGCTGGTAGCGCTCCACGCGTCCCGTCAGCGCAGCGGTCGCGCCGACTCCACTTGCAGCGCATGGGCCACGTCTTCGGGCGTGGCCTTGTTCTTGGCGAGGTCGCTGAGGATCGCTTGGCGCCTCGCCAGGATGTCGTTGAACTGCTTCGCGTTGATGCCAGCCGCTTGGCAGATCTTCGTCCGCAGGCGAGAGGGAACCTCGGTGTCGCTCAGTTCCTTTTTGAACTCGTTCCATGCGAACAGTTGGTTCAGGCGCGCGGTGTCGCCGCCGACGCCGCTGACCTCGGTGATCTCGGAGCAGAACCGACGGGTCCCACTGTCGGTCTGCTTGCGCTGTTGGACCACGACCAGATCGAGCGCATTGACTTGCATCAGCGGGACGCTCATCGGGGAGCTGGTGATGCGCATCATGCTCTCACGCGCGGAGTTGGCGTGGAGCGTGCCCATGCAGCCGTCGTGTCCCGTGTTCATCGCGGTGAACAGGGTCGCGGCTTCGGGGCCGCGGACCTCGCCCACGAGAATTCGGTCGGGTCGTTGGCGCAGCGCGTTGACGAGGAGATCGTTCATCGTCACCCCGTTTCCGCTCGCCATCTGAAGCGTGTTCGGGTGAGGCACCCGCAGCTCCCGCGTGTCCTCGATCAGCACGATGCGATGGTGGCGCGGCGCAAACCAAGCGAGTGCGTTGAGCAATGTCGTCTTGCCCGACCCCGTGCCGCCGACGACCAACACGTTCGCCGCGTGTCGCCCGAGGCCTTCGATCGCCACCCACAGGAACGCCGCTGCCTCCGGGCTGAGGGCGCCGAAGCGGATCAACTCGGGGACGGTGATCACGTTCTTTCGGAACTTTCGAATCGTGAAGTTCGGCCAATCGCCGGAGAACGGGGGGATCGACGCGTTCACGCGGCTCCCGTCTTCGAGCGATCCGTCCAAGAACGGGTGCTGCGCGTCGACGACCTTGCCGACGCGTTGCGCAACGCGCCCGATGAACCGGTCCACGACGTGCGGTTCCAACCGGTAGTTCACGTCGCACATGCCATGGCTGCGATGGAAGACGACGAGGGGACGATCCGAGCCGTTGTGCATGACCTCCTCGAGCAGGTCATCAGCGAGCACAAAGTCGAGGACGGCCTGCCCGCCGCCGGCGAGCACCGCATCGTCGATGTCGTACGCACCGTGCTCCCCCTGTCCGGCGACGACGGTGGCCCCCTGGGTGTCGGTGCAAGGCGCGGCGGACGGGTCCGATGCCTTGGCGGCGCGCGCGGTGCCGGCTGCCGGGGGAGCCTCGTCCTTGCCGAGCAGCCAATCGAGCCAACCCATCGGTCCTCCGTCTAGAACAGGCCCAGCGACAGGCGCACAAGCGCCAGGTAGGCAGGGAGTTTGGGCACCACACGAGACCAACGACCGTACACCAAGCCGTCCAGCGCGGACATGACGAGGACGCCCCAGAAGAAGAAGGCCACCGTTGGGGTGTCGAGGCCTCGCGCCTCCGGCCTCACGGCGAAGAACATCAAGGTGTACAGGAAGGGCCCTGCGAGCAACGCGATGCCCCGGAGCACGCGGAGCGGTGACTGCAAGGTGCCGGTAAACTCGACCTCGCTCGCACGCATCCGCGCGAGGTGGCCGGCCAGCCAACGCAAGGACGGACCGATGTGGCCGCCTCCGGTGACGGCCGTCGCCACCGCGTGGCCGACCTCCAACATCGCGGGCTGGCCGCTGTCGTCGGCCATCTGGCGGAGGGCTTGATCGAACGGAACATCGCGCGCCAGATCCAACGCCTCGCGGAGATCGGCAGCGGCCGAGCCGCGAGCCTTGAGGGTGTGGTGTTGGACCGCGGCCTCGATCGACGATCCGTTCCTGACCGTCTCGGCGATGTCCTTGAGCAGGGCGTAGAGCTGGTCGGCGTAGCGCGCATCGGCAGCAGCGATCGCCTCGTCGACGAGGAAGCACGCGACCGCCAGGGCCGCCAAGATCCAGAACCCAGCGCCACGCAGGCCGAGCGCTTCCGCCACGGCTTCACCGGCATCGAACGCGCCCGTCACGGGTGGCAGCGCGATCGCGAGCGCGACCGGTACGGCGAACGCCGAGAGGGCGATGCGGTACAGCGTCGGGGTCGGCAGGTTCATCCGTCGTACCGCATCGTGAGCGCGATCACGGTGAGGCCGACGGCGAGAAAGCTGGACCATCCGGCGTAGAACGCGTCGGGGACGGTGATGTCGGGGAGGATGGCGTTGGGCGGGATGTCATCGATGACACGCACGAGCAGCGGGACGTACGCGGCAAGGACGAGGATCGCGACGAAGTTCAGCTTGCCGGACAAGCCCTTCGCGTAGTTCTCGACCTTGACC
>JBJONI010000084.1:0-4125 GCA_046051915.1 Pseudomonadota bacterium | reverse complement strand
GTTTCAACGCGGAGGTCAAGATCGGCCGCCGTGTCCCACGTCAGGCTCAGCACCCGCGCTGGGGGGCTCACCGTCGGGTCGCAGGCCGTGAGTTTGCTGCTCGCATTCTCGGGAAGGACGCAGAGCGTGCTCGCATACGCCGGACCCGGCTCGCCGCTCGCGTTGACCGGTGCGATGGAGAGCGCTTGGATCCCGTACGGCGCTTCACGACCGATAGCGGCGTCGAACGCGAACGTGAGTTGGTTGTTGGCCGTCACGTCGGGGCCGTCGACGGGTACGGTCCAGTAGCCTGTTCCAAAGCCATCAAACGCGATGTTGATCGCGTAGGTGTCGGGGGAGGCGAGTCCCTGATAGGCCACGGAACCCTGGCCCTGGGTAACCACCGTGCCGAGGCTGCTCGCGTTCGACACCAACGGTGTCGCGGCTTCGGCGTTCTCCGGGAGTGGGCCCGCGTGGAAGGTGCCTTGAAGCACCCGGACCGGCTCGACGCCGCCGACGAGGAACGCCTGAGGGTCCGTCTCGCAGGCGACAAGGCCGAGCGCGATCACGAGGGATGTGGAGGTACGTGGCGACATCAGAACTCCATCTGAAGGCGGAGCGTCCACACGTCGTTGGCGAGGCCCACGGGCTCTCCGCGCTCGTCGCGACCGAGCTGGTCGAGGATGCGGTCGTACTGAAACGCGAGGCGGCCGAGGTGCGGGAGCTGGACGCCCGCGACGGGCGACACCGTGGTCAGCGATGCGGTCGCTGGGATGAACACGCCGCGACGCGCGTCGAACAGGTCGCTGTTCGGCTCGTAGGTGTCGACCCGTACGCCCGCGAACGCGAACGGGGTGAAGTCTTGGAGGACGGCGCCGTACGCCGAGAAGCCACGAATGTCGTAGCCGGTCGCGATCGGGTCGGACGGGAGGTACGACCGGTCCAAGTTGGTCGCGACGGTGGCCTCGCCCTGAAGCCGCGTCCAGCCCAGGCGCGTGTGGAACCCGACGTGCAGGTCGACGTTGGCGGCCCATTGCGGGAACGTGACCGAGGGGGTGGCGGCCTGACCCGGCTGCGCGACCAGCTCGTTGAGGGTGACGAAGCCATCTTGGTTGGCGTCGAGCCACGACAGGACGGACTTGGTCGCCGGCGTGCCTGCATGAAATCCCGTCCCTGCCAGCCAGCTGGCGCCACCGCCGATCTCTACGCGGCCGTCCTTCTCATGGTCGAAGCCGAGTCGGCCAACAAACGTGGGCCGGGCCGTCTGCTTGACGTTGTTGGCCCCCGGCCGGTCGTCCACGGGCACCCCGTTGAGGATCCCTACGTTGTAGCGGAACGGGCCGGCGCCGCCGGAGAGGCGCGCACCGGCGTCGGGCTCACCGCGGAAGTAGGCCAGCGACCCTGCGGTGCGCTCCATGAAAATGCGGCGGTCCAACCGTTGTCCCAACTCGGCGCCGAACGGGATGTCGGTGAGTCCGGCGGTGAGCTGCACCCAGGGGACGCGTTCGTTGTTCGGGTTGGCGAGAAACAGCGCCCCCTCGGCGCGTCGAACGCTCACGAAGGGACCACGAACCGTGTTCGCGTCGATCTCGAGCGCCACGGCGGCGAACGCCCACGTCCGATCCACCTTGAGACGTCCGCGACGGATGAGGAACCGGTCGAGGTTCAGGCTGTTGCCGTCGACGTCGACCTCATCTTGGCTGAGTTGGTGGTGCTCGTATTGGGCCTGGACGTAGCCAGAGACGCGAACGCCGGCCTTCGTCCACCACCCTTCCTTCCGGTCGGCCCAGGCTTCGAGACGCTGAAGCAACGGCTTGGTCTCGGGCGGGGCCGGCGGCGTCTCGGCGACCAGCGGGGTCGCAGGCGGCGTCGCGGTCGGAACGGTGGGGCCAGGGGCCGACGAGGGCGTCGCCGGCTCGGACTGCGACGGTTCCGAGGTCGTTGGCGTGGGTGAGGCCTCGATCTCGTAGACGTCCTCGTCGGCGATCTGCGCGCGCGCCCCCCGGGGTGCGACGAACGCGGTCAGGAGGAGAAGGGGCGGCAGGAGACGGCAGGGCATGCGTGGCTCGGGGTCCGGGTACATGGCGGGCCTTATGCAAATTCCGGACCCGCCACGCACAGAGGAAAAGAACGGGTTGACGGGTGAAAATATCGACGACCATGGCCCGCGATGTCAGGGATCGCGGGCAGCCGTGACGCCTGACGGCAAAGCAAGGGCACCTCCTCGCTTGCCGTGATCCCGTGACGATCGGAAGGCGGCCGCGGCCGGTCACGGCGCCGTCAGGGGAGTGGCGGGAGCGGCGTCCCAGGAACCCACGTCGAAGCCGGGATGCGCGCTGCGTTGTCGAACGGGACGCCCCCGACAGCATTGCAGCGGTTCAACGCCTTGACCGAATCCCCTTCAGGTGCCGTGGGGAGCGGGCAGTCGCCCGACCAGCACGGGCCGAAGGCGTTGGTCGACCAGCAGGCCGCCTCCGGATCGGTCGTGTCGGTGGTGTCCGTCGTGTCGGTGGTGTCCGTCGTGTCGGTGGTGTCCGTCGTGTCGGTGGTGTCCGTCGTGTCGGTGGTGTCCGTTGTGTCGGTGGTGTCCGTCGTGTCCGACGTGTCGACCCCATCGTCGCCGGTCGACTCGCAGGCCGTGAGGCCGAGCGCCGTGAGCAAGAAGGCCGCGTAGAGCGTTCGGTTCATGGTCATCCCTCGCAGTAGCCGAAGTTGCAGGAAGCCCCGCCGCCGCAATCGGCGTCGGAGGTGCAGGTGTCGCAGGTGGTGGCACCCGTCGCCTTGAAGTCGAAGAAGCAGCCGCACGGCTCTTCGGGGGTGTACGCGTAGATCTCACCGAGATCGCCGTCGCGCTGGACGTTCATCGCGCACTGCGGGACGTTCTTGTTCTCGATCGCGGCCTCGGTCAGCGTCTTGGTCGTGCCGGGAGGTTGGTAGAGCCCACCGAAGAAGTTCACGAAGCGCTCGACGTCGGCGTCGAGGAACGAGCCGGGGAGGCCCCCCGAGCGACCGTAGAAGTAGCCCGGGCCCCAGAGGTAGTAGGCCCCGTTCCGGACGTTGATCTTGTCAAACGCGGTGGCCGAGCTGTCAGGCCAGTACGCTGCGGTCTGACCGCTGTGCTGGTACGCGAGGGTGCGAACGGTCGCGCGGTTGGCGTCCGCAACCTCGCCCGAGGCGAACGAGATGCCGGCTTCGGGTTCGGCCAGGGCCGCGAGGAGCGACACCGACTTCGAGTTGGAGGTCGCGTCGACCCCGTAGAACGCCGCTGCGTTCAGCCCCGTCGCTTCCGCGAGGTAGAGCTGGACGTAGCTGTTCTCGTTGCGGCGGATGAAGGAGTCGGGCGTAGGGTTGGTCCACGGCGCGATCCCTGCGCTGCCGCCAAATCCATAGAGGAAGTACAGGGCTTCCGCGCTGATGGCCTGCTGGGTGCTCGCGTTCGCGACCAGGAGGTTGACCGTCGAGATCGGGCCTGCCACCGAGGTGACGCCTTCGACGAGCGACGGGTCGGTGATCAACGGGCAGAGAAGGGCCGTGTTGCCCATGCTCGCGAACTGGACTTCCGCGCCCGCGAACGGCAGGGTGCACGTGGACTGCGCGCCGGTCGTCGGGTCCCAGTACTTCGCCGTGCCGGTGATCACGGTCGGGCCGACGTCGGCCAGGGCGTTGATCCCCGTGCAAGCACCGCCGTCGTCCTTGTAAACGATGAACACGGGGTCGGTGCTGGCCTGAAAGAGCACGGCGGCCTTGCCGACCAGCGGGGTCTGGGCGCTACCACCCGCGCCGTAGAGGATCGGGGCGCCGTTCGAGATGCTGTCACACGCGACCTGGGCGTGCGCCGCGCTCGAGAGCGAGAGCGCGACGGCGGCCACGCTGCACGCGACGACCGCGCGAGGGATTCGGTTCCACATGGAGGGTCCTCCTGTCACCGACGGGAGCGTCGGACGTCCTCATCATGCAAGATTCAGGCCCGCTCGGAGGCGCGGTAAGCGATGGGGATACGCCTGGAATTTCGAACATCTTGCCTCGGGCCGTCAGGCTGCGCGGGCTACCCGTGGCCGGACCCGCTCGGTCGCGGGGCGGGCTGGGCCGCCGTGGTGCCCGTCACGGCCGTTGCCCAGCGCGGACGCGCCGAGCTCCACGCCGAGC
>JBJONI010000083.1:0-9047 GCA_046051915.1 Pseudomonadota bacterium | reverse complement strand
ATCCGGCGTTCGTGCGGGCGTTCGACACCTCGTTGACGCAGCTCGCCGACATCCTCGGGGGATGCGAACGCATCAAGAACACGCCCGTCCCGCTGATCTACACAGCGATGACGCATCGCATCGAAGCGTTGTACGTCTCGCTCCTGCCGTTCGGCCTCCTCACCACGACCGGAGAACTGACGCCCGTCGTCGTGATGTTCGTCGCGTTCTGCCTCCGCGGGCTCGACGAGGTGGGCAACCAGCTCGAGGATCCGTTCGAGACCGACCCGAACGATCTGCCCCTGGAAGCCCTCGCACGGCGCATCGAGATCGACGCAGCGATCGCGCTCGGTGACCCCAGCCCGCCCGTGATGCGGCCGATCCACGGCGTCCTTCTGTAGCGACAGGCGACGAATTCCGTACACTGGCCTTCAGGACGGCAACGGGCGTCCGATGTACCCTTCGAGGTGTCGCGTGCGAACTGCTTGGTCCTTCGTTCCGCTGGTGGTGATGTCGGCGTGCGCCACGGCGATCGACGTCGAGATCGATGTCGAATGGGCGCCCGAGGCTCGGTTGATCGCCACGGTGATCGGCGCCGACACAGAAGATGTCGTATTCGCCTGGTTTGTCGATGGTGTCCTCGAACCCGAGCTCTCGGGACCGATCGTCGAGCGCCGCTACCTCGATTACGGCCAGAGCTGGTCCGTGCTGGTCGAACCGAGGAACGGCGGACGCGGCGCCCGGGCGAAGATCGAGCTCGCGGCGGCCCCTTCGCTGACGCCGGTGCTGTCCCCCGAGACCCCGGACACACGCGACGACGTGATCGCACGCATCATCGAGACGGACGGCTTCCTCCAAGACCCCGTGTTCTCGGTCCGCTGGTGGCAGGGAAGCACGGAGCGCACCGATCTCAAGGACCTGCTCACGGTGCCGGCGTCGGAGACCACGAAGGGCGAACGCTGGACGGTGGAAATTCAGGCGATCGACCCGTGGAGCGGCGAGGCCCGACGGGCCACGACGGAGATCGTCAACGCGCCGCCCGAGATCCCGCTGTTCTCGATCACGCCAGCGACGCTGACCACGAACGCCACCGCCACCGCGCGTGTGACGCCGGTGGACGCCGACAACGACACGCTCGAGGTCCGCTACGTGTGGACGGTGGATGGCGCCGTCGTTCAGGACGGCCCGTGGCACTGGTTGCGGGGTGATACCTACTTCAGCCGCGACCAGAGCGTCGTCGTCGAGGTGATTGCGTCCGACGGCGAAGGGGAGACGCGAACGACGGTCTCGGCGATGGTCGTCAACACCGCACCGGCAGCGCCCACCATCGCGATGGAGCCGGCGGTACCCGTCGCAGGTGCACCGCTGGCGTGCCTCGTCACGACGGACGCCGCGGATCCTGACGGCGACGCTGTCCAGTACAGCACCTCCTGGGCCGTGGATGGTGTGGCGTACACGGGGACGCAGCCCGACGGCACCGTGCCCGAAGGGGTCGTCGACACCGGCCAGACGTGGACGTGCACGGTCACCGCCGCGGATGACGTCGCGACGGGAGGCAGCGCGACCGCGACCGGGACCGCCGGCTTCCGCTACGCCACGATCGCGGTCGGCGGGGCGCACGCCTGCGGCTTGCGACGCACCGGCGCGCTGTACTGTGCGGGAGATGACACTTGGGGCCAGTCGACGCCACCGACAGGTCTGACGGACGTCCAGGCGCTCGCCGCAGGCCTCGACCACACATGCGCCCTCGACGCCGCGGGCTCGGTGTCGTGCTGGGGATCGAACGCTTCGCGCCAGCTCGAAGCCCCGACCACGACTGGCTTCATCGCGATCACCGCAGGGAGCTGGCACACGTGCGCGCTCGACGCCGGCGGCGCGGCGACGTGTTGGGGCTTGGACGTCGGACAGTTGCAGCCCCCGCCCGATGTCGCCTTCACCGACCTGAGCGCGGGCGCGTTCCATACGTGCGGTCGACGCACCGACGGGACGCTCGCGTGTTGGGGCAGCAACCCGTTTGGCATGGCCCCCCCGGCCGGCGACCTCTGGGAGCAGGTCGCCAGCGGCGGGTGGCACAACTGCGCGCTGGACGCGCGGGGGCAAGCGACCTGCTGGGGGTGGGGAGACGCAGGTCAAACCCAAGCTCCCGGCAACACGTTCGTCGCCCTCGCCGCGAATGACGAACAATCCTGCGGACTCGGAACGGCGGGGGCGATCACCTGCTGGGGCGCCGCGTCGGCGGCCCAACAGCCTCCGGGTGGGGCCTACGACGTGATCGACGGGGCAGGCGCGCTGATGTGCGCGATCACGACCTCGGGCGGTGTGCGGTGCTGGGGGGATGGGAGCGTCGCGCTTCCCGCCCTTCCCTGAGGGGCGCCGCCGTTGGCACCCGGCACCGACACGGGCGAAGGGCCTGGAGGTGCGGCCAACGCCGCACGAGGAGCCCCATGCCCACGCCCCGTGATCGGATCGCGCTCGACCGCCGTTTCTGGATCCCCAACCTCGTGTTCCTCCTCGACGGCGCCGCCTACTTTGGCATCCTCAACCTGTTGACCCTGCACCTCGGTACGACGCTAGGACTCGGCGACATCATCGCTGGGCGGCTCGTCTCGTACATGACCGGCGCGTTGACGCTGTTCATGGCGATCTTCGGCGGCGCCGTCGACCGCGTGGGCGTGCGGCGGACGATGACATGGACGATCGTCGCCGCGTTCGCGGGCCGGGCGCTGCTCGTCGTCGCACCGACGGGCGCGCTGGCGATCCCCACGGTGGTGATCGCCCTGACGGCGATCGCGCTCGGTGCCGGGCTGCTCCAGACCGCCGTGTACGCCGCGGTCAAACAGGCCACGGACGACGCCACGAGCGGCGTCGGGTTCAGCCTGATCTACAGTTTGATGAACCTCGGCATCGTGCTGGAGTCCTTGGCCTCGTCAACGCTCCGTGAAACCTACGGTACGACGGGCGTCTTTGCGGCATGCACCGCGCTGACAGGCGTCTACCTCGCCGTGCATCTCGTCGGCTTCCCAGCCGACGCAGGCGCACCGGTGCGCCGCTCTGAGGCGCCAGGAGAGCAAGGCCCCGCGCACGCACACCCCCTCACCGACGCGCGATTTCTCACGTTCATCTTCGCCCTTCTCGGCGTGCGCACCCTGTTCGCCCATCAGTGGCTGACGATGCCCGACTATGTGACGCGGTGCTTCCCCGAGGACGTCGGCACAAAGTTCGAATGGATCAGCGCGCTCAATCCCGCGATCATCGTCGTCGGGACCCCGTTGGTCGCGGTGATGACCGCACGCGTGCCCGTCCTCACCATGATGATCGCGGGCACCACGCTGAGTGCAGCATCGACGCTCCTCCTCGTCGGCGAGCCGAACCTGAGCCTGCTGCTGACCTACGTCGTGCTGTTCTCGATCGGCGAGGCGCTGTGGAGCAGCCGCTTCCTCGAGTACGTCGCGCAGATCGCGCCGCCCGACCAACTCGGGACGTACATGGGCGTCGCCAACGTCCCCTGGTTCCTCGCGAAGTTCACCACGGGGCTCTACTCGGGCTGGATGTTGCAACGCTACGTCCCCGCCGCGGACAGCGGCGCGGCACAAGACCCCGCAACGATGTGGGCGATCTACGCGGCCATCGCGATGTCGTCGCCGGCCCTGCTCCTGATCGCCTCCCCGTGGCTGCGCACGCAGGGCCCGATCAGAGCTGCGACCACGACGTGACGGTGCTGATCGGGTTGTCGCGCGGCGGCGGCAACTCCTCCTGCTCGACCGAATAGCCCCGCATGATCTTCCGAACGTGGATGTCGACCAGAGGCTCCGGCACAGGGAGCGCGGCGCGATCGAGCGAAAGTACCTTCTCGACGATGCCTCGAATGGCGACCGCGACCGGGCTCTCGGGCGCGTAGTCGACGATGCTCTTACGGTACAACTCCGCCTCGCAGACGAGGGGGTCACGAGGAACCACTCCGAGCACTTCGACGCCGAGTGCGTCAGCGAGGCGGCGGATCGGCGTCAGGTCGGCCTGGTTGTTGCGAAGGTTGAGGACCAGCCCCGCACACACGATGCCGTTGTCGGCGAACTCCTTGCATGCAGCCGCGATGCGGTTCGCCGCGTAGGCCGCCATCAGCTCCTCCGAGAGCACGATGCACACCTTGCTGCCCGCCGACCGTCGCATCGGCGCAGCAAACCCGCCGCACACCACGTCGCCCAACACGTCGTACACGACGGTGTCGTAGCGGCCGTCCACCAGATCGACCTCCTCGAAGATCTCAAACGCGCGGCTGACGGCCCGCCCGCCGCAGCCACGACCGGCTTCGGGGCCACCAGCTTCCACACAATGGATGCCCTCGATCCCTTCCATGATCAGGTCTTCGCGCTCGATGTCCTCGTCCGCGAACACCTTGTCCATCACGGTCTTGAACCGGGCCGTGTCCTTGACCAGCACCAAGCTGCTGTCGTGCTTGGGGTCGCAACCCACGTGAAGCACCTTGCGGCCCATCCGCGCGAGCAGCAAGCTCGCAGAGGTCGCGACCGTCGACTTGCCGATGCCGCCCTTGCCGTAGAACGCGATGCGATCCATGCACCCTCCCCACCGGATTCTGTCCAGCCTTGCAGCGTACACCGAAAGGGGTGCCGGCACCAGTCCCCGAGCGTCACGGTTCAGACGCGAACGGCAGCCCCCGTGTCCCACAGACGCGGCGCCGTCAGGAGCCGCTGGACGAAGATGCTCACGCCCATGTAGCCCATGAACGGCATCGCGTAGGCGCAGTGATGGTCGCGACAGGGGAAGCCGATCTCCAACTTGAACGGTCCGGTGGTGCGGCTCGCGGTGCCCGCGGACCGCCGCAGGGGCGTCGACGCGGGCAACGTTCCCAACGCGTTGAGGTCCGTCGCGGAACCCAACACGCCGTCGAGCGTGCCGGCAGCGATCGCGTCGGCGCAGAGGCGACGCACCCGTGCGAGGCTCGGTTCGTACACGACCTCGCAGCCCTCCGGCACGCGGGCTCCGACGCGTGCGAGCGCTGCGTGCAAATCGCCCGGCTTCCCCAGCGTGCGGCCGCGAATCCCCGCCACGACCACACGCACACCGAGCTCCTCCAACGTCGCCATCGTGCCCGCCAACAACGGCAGATCGGCGAAGACAGCGACGGATTGGCCTCGCAGGTGGTCGACCATCGTCCCGAGTCGCTCGCCGAGCGCCGCCTCCTGCCGCGCGATCAGCCCCTCGACCGTCGCCGCGGCCACGCCGGCCGCCGAAGCGGCGACCCGCAGGAACTGGGAGGTGAACCGGCGTCCGATGGGGAGATCGACCGACACAAGGTCGCGCTTGCACACGCGCTGGAGGGTCTTGCGCTTGGGCTCCGCGTACGGCAGGCAGAGCAGGGTCTTGCTCCGCGGGGCCTCGCGCAAGGCCGTGTACGGCGTCCCCGAGAACAGGACGGGCCCGAGCTGAAGCCCAACGGCCTGCAACAGCGCTTTGAGTTGCAGCTGGTTGCCTTGGTGGTCGCCTTCGTAGCGGTCCCACAGGTAGCCCAACAGCGCGACCTCTTGGGCGCGGTCCGGCGCGATAGACCAATCCATGCGCCGGCAGACTTCGATCATCGTCGTGAGGTAGCCGGAGTACAGATCCCCTTCGAACCCAGGAACCTTGAGGAGCATCACCTCGCACGGCAGCTCGGCGTCGAGTCCGGCCACCACGTCGGGCAGGTCGTCGCCCGTCAAGTCGAGGAACGTGACGGAAGACACCGCAAGGATCGAAGGTTTATGCCTCTGAAACGCCGAACGAGCGTACGGCCCAACGCGCCGTCCCGAACCGCGAATCAGCGCCGCGTCCCCCACCTCGGTCCAGCCCTCGTGCGCCGCGACGCCCTTGGCCCAGTCGTGGGTGCCAAATTGGGTCACCGTCTTGTGTTTGCAACCCACGCCGGTATGTTTGAGGAAGTACGCGTCCGGGATCGCGTGCAACGCCATCGAGGCGCCGGTCAACTGGCCGAGATCGAGACTTTTAAGTCGAAAATGCTCGAGGTCGAACGTCATCGCGCCCCCCGTGCCAAGACCTGACGGATCAGGTCGACGTTGTGGACCACGCCCGTGAGGTACGGCGCGAGCGCGCGGGTGGTCAACAACGGCACATCGACCGAGGCCAGCTCATTGCGAACCGTGTCGGAACCGACGGCCAACGAGAAACCGCCAGAACGGAGCTTCTCGCCCAAGATCCACGGCCCGCCGAACACCTGAAACGGGAGCGTGCAACCGCGTGCGGCCAGCCCTTCGGCGAACGCCTGGCGCGCGGCCTCCTCGGGAGGCCCTTGGACGAACAGCTCGACCTCGAAGCCGAACTCTTGGTAGGCCGCCACCTCGCCGAGCCCCTCGTAGGCCAGGGTGTCGGAGGCGTAGTTCGCGTGCATCCGCAAGGCGATCGCCACGCGCTTGCCGGCCACGTCCGACCGCAACGCCGCCAACGCCTCCGAGGCCCGCGTCGCGAGCGGGTTCACCGCCGCCTCGACCGCCGACGGCGCGCCGGTCGCCCGACCGATGGTCTCGTAGAAGGACCGCGAAGGTCCGAGCCCCACGGGAAGGGGGACCTCGTGAACGCGCTGACCGTACCCGCGCAGCACATCGAGGAACCGCGGGTACATCGTGGTGTCGACCACGAAGTTGTCGCCGGCGTGACGCACCGCGCGCCACGACGCGAGCGATGCGCCCTCCGGGTAGACCCCATTGACGACCACACCCGCCGCCGCCAGAAGCGCGACCGGTTCCGGCACCGCGCCCTCGACCGTGGAAGGCATGCCGACAAGGTTGACGCGCACGTCCGACGCCTCGGTGGCTGGCGCTGCGAGCTGGCGAAGCCGCGCGAACACGTCCGCGGCCGACGAACCCCCCGCATGCGCGTCGAACACGACCTCCATGGCGAGCAGCGCGAGCTCGCGTTCCCATGCCCGGTCGACAGGCGGCCCCGCCGGGATGGCGGCGAGCGTCGAGAACAGCCAATCGAGCATGGCCGCCTGGCTGGAGAGCTTGAGCCCGCTGGTGCGAAGCGCCACCATCGGGACGCCCGTCGCCTCCGAGACCGAAGCGACGACGTGGTGAAACGCATCTCCGATCACCTCGACCGGGCAGGTCCCGAGGACGAGGACGAACTCCGGCGCCTCCTCCTTGGCGATCAGCTCGAGGCACGCGCGGAGCGCCGGCTCGGTCCGGCCCGTCGTGATCATCTCCTCGGTCAGCCGCGTGCTGTAGTAGCGCCACGCGCTGCGTCCGATGTGGTGATGGAAGCAGTTCACGCAGTCGTACTCCCCGTGGATGACCACGGCGAAGTTGCCCGGCAGGTCGATCATCGACCACGACATGCCCGACTGGGTGCAACACGGCTGGCCGAGTTGGTCCTTCTTGCGGCGCTCCTGTTCGCGCCAGAACGCCTCGTCGTCGGTCATGAGACGGCCCCCGACGGACGGTAACCGGCGGCGCGTCGACGCGGGCGCTTCAAGGCGCAGCGTGACGTCCCGGTGACCGAGCGGCCGGCGGACGCGGGTCGGCATACCTTGACGGCGGGAGGTGGTGATGCAACGTCGTGGATGGACACGCCGCGGGCTGTTGGGGGGTGGCCTCGCCTCCGCTTGGCTGTGGCGAGGGGGTCTGCTCCTGCCTGCGGGGTGCGTGGACCGGCAGACGGACGGCGGCGTCGACCCTGATGGTGGCCTGGCGATCCCGCCCCCAACCACGCCGGTCGCGGTCCAAAAGGGTCCGTGGATGACGGTGACAGGCACAGGCTCCGCACGGTTGCGGTTCGAGACCGCGGAGGACGTGCGACTCCCCGTCCGGGTGCTGCTTCCCGACGGCACCGCACGCTGGTACGAACCGATCCGAACCACGTCCACGCTCCAGTATGCGCGTGACACCTCTCGCATCAACGAGGGCCGCGACCCCGCCGACGTCTTCCCCCCCGATCTGGCCGGCCCGGCGACCCTGCATGACGTCGATCTCACCGACCTGCCGGCCTTGGGCGAGATCGGCTGGGAGGTCCATGTCGGGGGCGACGTCGTGATGACGGGCACGTACCGACCGCCGCATGGCACGACAGCCACCCGCCGCCTCGCGTGGATGAGCGACACCATGACACCCGTCGAAAAGCGACTCCACGGGGTGTTCGCGGCCTTCGGGCCGGACGTGCTGGTGCACGGCGGCGACTGCACCTACGCCGATGCGGTCACCGACACCTGGAACGGCCTGTTCGCCGCCGCGAGACCGCTGCTGTCGGTGGCCGCCCTGCACGGCGTCCTCGGGAACCACGACGGCGACCTTCCGTTCGAGCAAACCGACATGTGGGACCGGTTGTTCGCGGGTCAGGGAGACGCGCGTGGGACGCGAGAGCATGCGTTCACCCTTGGGAGTGCTCGGGTGATCGTCCTCGACTCCGAGACGGAGGGCCTCACTTCGGCGCGACAGCTCGACTTCCTGACCGCCGAGCTCGACCGCGTCGATGAGGATGCCGACCTGCATCGCGCGATCGTCGCGTTCCACCGTCCGCTCCTGACCTTGAGCAAGTACTGGGACGATCGCGAGAATGAGCGCGATTTCGACACGATGCACGACCTGTTCCGAAGCCGGAACGTCGGCCTCGTGCTCGCCGGGCACGCGCACAGCTTCGAGCACTTCGCCGTCGAGGGCGTCCATTACGTGGTCGACGGGGGAGGCGGCGCGCTGCTGTACGACCCCGACGAGGAGTACGACCGCGCCGCCGCGAGCCGCCCCGATTTGGTCGCGACGCGCACGGTGGCGTCGCGGAGCTACGGCGGCCTCATGATCGACGTGCAACCTGACGGCGTGGTCCGCTTGCAGCGCCTGCAGACCGAGGACGGCACCACGTTGATGTCGCTGACGCTGCCGGCCTAAAACGACAGAGGGCGGCGTCGCATCGCTGCGGACGCCGCCCGGAACCGTCAGCCAACCGCTCAGGGCTGCGGCTTGACCTCGGCCTGCTCGACGACGAAGAAGTCGACGCGACGGTTCTTCGCGCGATCCGCGTCGGTCGCTTCCTTCACCAGCGGCTTGCTCTCGCCGAAGCCCGCAGCC
>JBJONI010000082.1:0-3870 GCA_046051915.1 Pseudomonadota bacterium | reverse complement strand
CGCGCAGATGCTGTCGTGCAGCCCGCCGGTGGCAGCCGCGGCGGCGACGTAGCGCGCGCCCCATTCGGCGACGCCCGTGGCGGAGGCGCAGCTCGGCTCGCCCGCGAGCTCCGGCGCGCGGTCCCCGACCACCGCCGACACGTTCATGCGGGCGCGGTTGCGGTAGGCCTCGGGCCCCTTCGCGTCGGCGTAGGCCCGCAGGTAGTCGGGCACCGACCATGGCGAGATGTCCTCCTCGTCCGAGACGAACAGGATCGAGAGGTTGGCGTCCTCCCGCACGAAGCCGGCGTTGTCACCGGACGCGAGGGGTTCGGCGAGCGCGAGGCGGGCCGCCTCGAAGCCCTGCTCGAGGCCGGAGCCGGACGTGCCCTGCGCGACCATCTCCGCGAAGTTCTCCGCGGCGGCGTCGTTGCCGGAGCGCAGGTACAGGTCGTGGTTGTTGAGGGTGAACGCCGGCCCCGTCGTCCACGTGACGCCCGCGACCGACCCGGAGCGCCCGAGGACGCGGGCCGCGCCGGCGGGCAGCACCGCGTCGGCCGGGAAGGTCCACGCGTTGCGGCCGGCGTCCGAGAGCGTCCAGCCCGCGAGCGCGACGTCGACGTCGGTGAGGTTGGTGATCTCCACCCATTCTCCCTCGGCGTCGGTCAAATCCGCCGGATCGACGAGGAACTCCGTGACGAGGACGCCACCGTAGCGCGCGTCCATGCCCGGCCCGCCGGCGGCATCCGCGCACCCGACGTTCGGGGCGCCTGGCGTGGCGGCCATGCCGAGGCACCAGGCCGTCCGCAGATCGTTGCTCACCGCGGTGTGGCGGCTCGGGTCCAGGGACGCCACGACCCCGGCGTCCAGCGCCCACCGTCGATCGTACGCCACCGAATCGACCAGGCGGCCGTCCGCGTCGCGCAGCACGATCTCGTCATCCCCGCCGAGCAGATGACCCCGTTGGCGCTCGTCCTCGACGTCGGTCGTGACGACGCCGATCTGCCAATCCACGTCGGCCTCGTCGAAGTACGCGATGAAGGTGTCGAAGTTCGACGCGAGCTTGTCCTGCTCCTCCACCATGGAGCAGGAGTTGTCCACGACAAGCAGCACATCGACGGTCTGGATGCGTTCCTGCTGGAACACGTCCTCCTGGGTGAGCTGCGAGAAGTTGTTCTCCTGGCAGGCGAGCAATGCGGCGAGCGCGAGGGTCATCGGGACTCCGTGGCGGCGGACCGCGGCAGCGTGGTCACGAGCGTGTGGAGGAGGTTCTGCGCGAGCATCGGGTTTTGGGCGCTCCAATGGAACGACCCGTAGAGCACCGTGCCGGCGCCTCGCTGGAAACGGACGAGCATCGGGAGGTCTCCGGCGTCGACCACCGGCTCGGCAGGGTCCGGCTGGTACGCGGCGTCGCCCTGAAGCAGCACGTCCACGTCCTCGCCGACCGAACGCATGACGCTCCAGGCGCTGTAGTCGAGCTGGAGCGCGACGGTGGCACCGAAGGTCGCCGCAAGATCCTCGTCGACCACGTCCGCGACGAGGTCCGACGACGCCTCGCCGACCTGTGCGGCGTCCGGCCCGTCCCCTTCGCCCACGAACGCGACGGCGTCCGGCCAGCAGGTTTCGACCACGTCGTACGCCCAGTCGCTGAGCACGAGCGTGCCGCCGCCGTCCGCGAAGTCGCACAGGGCCTGCACCAGCGGCGCGTCCTCGCCCTCTTGCGCGACGAGGAGCATGTCGTCGGGGAGCAGCGCGTTGTTGTACTGACCGGCGCCGAGGCCGCGCGTCCCCGACGCGACGAAGAGCGTCCCGTACTGCGCGAGCTCACGCCGCCCATCGGCGTCGACCGACCCGAGCAGCATCTCCACGGTCACCCCGAGGCTCCCGCGACGCGTGCGGTCGCGCTCGGGCTCGTAGGCCGCCTGCACGATGAAGCCGTCGTAGGGCACCGCCGGGACGTCCAGCGCCACGAGCACACCGTTCATGTCATCGAAGTCGCCCAGGACCACACCGACGGCGTCGCGCTGCACCTTCCCGAGGTTGTTCTCGTTGCAGGCGACGAGGAGCGCGAGGAGGCCCGTCATTCGAACACCACCGTGCCGCCGACGTACACCATCGTGCCGCTCGTGTTGTCCTGGATGGTGCTGAAGGGGAACCCGAACGGGGGCCCCTGCGGGATGACGCTGTACGCCGCGAAGCTGGCGGTCGGACCCGCGAGCGCGCCGACCTCCTCGGCGGTGTAGGCGTGCGCGCCGTCGTCCCAGGGGATGGAGCCGACGTACCCGCCCTCTCCCGTGGCGACGAGGTTTCCGCCCAGGCTGGTGACGAAGTAGGCCGACGGGTATGTCATCGCCGGCGTCCACGTGTACGCGAAGGGCGCGCCGCGCGGCTGCACCGCGTCCCCCCAGAGCGGCGGCGACAGGAGCTGGAAGTCCGCCGGCACCGTCGGCTGCACGCCCTCGAGCAGGTACTCGCCGATCCCGTCCTCCTCGCCCTGGGTGTGGAGGTCGTAGAGCTGGCCGAAGCAGTAGTCGTCCAGCGTGAGCGGCGCGGAGTAGTAGATCATGCCGGTCGCACGGTCGACCTGGCGATCGAGCTGCACGATGTTGCACGGGCTCTCGAACCACACGTGCTCGCCGGCGCCGACGGTGATCGGCACCGGGCAGTCCGACGATCCACCCGTCACGTAGGTCTGGAACACGCCGTTGGCGTCGTACGGCTGCGGCCCGGAGAGGCACTCCTGCGAGCCGCCGCAGTCGCTGTCGTAGCAGTCGAACCAGCCGTCGCCGTCGTTGTCCTCGCCGTCGGTGCAGCCGTAGGCTTCGGGGCTGTCGGGGCACGCGGGGTCGAGTGGGATGTAGAAGAGCGCGGAGGCGCTCACCGACTCGGACAATGCGCCCGTGGAGCGGTCGATGCCCCGAATCACGTCGAACGACAGCGCGATGCCGACGTTCGTGAGGTCCAGCGGTCCCCCCTCGATCGTGAAGGCGTCGGTCACGTAGACGCCCTCGTCCCGCGTGGTGAGGAGCACGTCGCGCCCGCCGAGCTCCGCGGCGTTGCTGACGGTCATCGTCCCCCAGAGGTTCTGCGCGTCCACGACGCGCAGCGAGTCGACGACGACATCGCCGTTGCGTCGCCCGTCCTTCATGAAGGTGAGCTCCGTCGCGGGGCCGAAGTGCGTGCCGGCGGCGTACACGGAGAACTCCACAGTGTCCCCCTGCCGCGCGGTCGTCGGGTCAAAGACCGCCGAGAGCGCGACACGGTCGACCTGGAACGCATCGTAGGCCGTCGTCGTGGCGGCGCGCGTCCCCATCCGGACATCCCGCAGGCCCGGCGTCGCATCCCCACGCACGGTCACGCGGGCCGTCGCGAAGGAATCCGAGAGCACGTCGACGGAGAGCACGTCGACGCCGTCGCCGAAGGTCGGCCACGACACGCCGGGCTCCCACGCCGTCTGGTTGCCGACGATCTCGACGTCCACGGTCTCGCCGATGCGCGCGCGCGCGGGTGTGACGACGAGGCTGTCGGCGACCACCTCAAAGGCATCCTCGAGCGTGACGGTCACCTCGCCCGTGGAGAGGGTGACGTCGCGGGGATCGAGCGCGGCGTCGTCCGCGATGCCGAGGTTCGCCGAGAGCGTGTAGCCGTCGAGCACCTGTACGCGGTTGACGGTGACCCCGTCGCCGGCGATCTGGAGGTCGGTCGTGTCGAAGCGGAACAGCGAACGCCCGGCGGAGACGCGCGCGTCCACCGTCGTCCCGCGACCCGCCTGCGGCGGCCAGAAACGGATGCCATCGTTCGCCGCGAGCGCGCTCTCGCCGGTGTCCGTCGCCTTGGACGCATCCTGGCACCCCACCGCAACGAGCGCCACGAACGCCCATCCCCACGCAC
>JBJONI010000081.1:0-4949 GCA_046051915.1 Pseudomonadota bacterium | reverse complement strand
CTACCGTTGGACGCCGTGACAGGTTCTTGACAGGACAACGTCGGATGCCGCTTGTGGATCCGGCGATCCTGCCGCACGATGCGCGTGTGACAGGACGGTGACGTGAGCCTCGATCTCTCGTTGGAGCGCCGCGAGTTCAAGTACCTCGTTCCGCTCCACCAGCTCGACCGCATCCGCGCCAGCCTCCTCGGCCGCTGCCGGCTCGACGCACATGCCGGGCCCGAAGGCACCTACCGCGTGCGGTCGGTCTACTACGACCGGGCGGACTTCGCGCTGTACCGAGCCAACCTGCGAGAGCAGCTTCGGCGCTTCAAGGTCCGCGCCCGGACCTACCCAGAGAGCGACACCGCGCCCGTGTTCCTCGAGGTCAAGCAGCGCCACGGAGACGGCCAGCGCAAAACGCGCGCGCAGGTGCCTCGGGACGTGTGGTACGGCGGCTCCCGGCTCGCGACGACGTGGGTGTCGCCGTCGACCTCGGCGTTCGTCGATCTCGTCGACCGCTATGACCTGCAGCCGACGTGTCTCGTCGACTACCAGCGGGAGGCTTGGTTCAGCGATCTCGACGACTACGCGCGCGTCACCTTCGATTTGGACATCTGCGCCGCCGACGCGCACGGGCGCCGCCTCGATGCACCGCGCGAGGGATGGCTCCCGCTCGACCACGCCATACAGACACGCACCTTCGACCGGCGCGCCGTGGTCGAGCTGAAATTCGCCGGACCTGCGCCGCGCTGGATGTCGGATCTCGTGCGCAAGCACGAACTCGTGCGCTATGCGTTCTCCAAATACGGCGCGGCCGTCCAAGCGTTGCACGCGGACCCTCTCCGTCGAACCCCGACTCCCCGGCCTGCGTCATGATGCCCCAGTTGATCTCCCTCCTCGGGACCCTCGGTCTGGCGGCCGCGTTGGCCCAAGCCGTGGCTTGGACGTACGTTCTCACCTTTCGCGGCATGTCGTACTCGCGCGCCTTCGTGCAGGGCATCCCGCTCGCGGCCGTCGTGGCCTCGATGCTGATGCTCTCCGTCGGCGACAGCGTTGCAGCCAGCCTCGGCATCGCAGGCGGCCTGAGCGTCGTGCGGTTTCGAACGACGCTGCGAGACCCGCGCGACATGGTGTTCGTGTTCGCTGGCCTCGCCGCCGGCATCGCGACGGGCCTCGGAGCGCTCCTCCCGGCCGCGGCCGGGATCGCGATGTTCTGCGCGTTGGCGATGGTATTCCACCTGCTCGCGTACGGGACGCGTACGGCGGATGACGCCGTGGTCCGGTTCGTCGCGCCGTCGGGGAGCCAAGCCGCGATCGCCGACGTCCTCGTCCGCCACGCGCCCGACCACGCGCTCGTGACCCTGCGACAGGGGAGCGGGGAGGGGAGGTGGGAGCACGCCTACCAAGTCCGTGTCGGTGCCCCCGAGCAGCACCTCGGCCTCGTCGACGCCCTTGAGGCGATCCCCGGCGTCGACCAGGTTCGCCTCTACCTGCACGAACCGACGCAGGAGCTCTGATGCAGCGTCGACACACCCCCGGTGACGTGTCGGTCCGTATCGCGCGCCTCGCTCCGCCCGTGCTCCTGGTCGCGACGCTCGCGACCACCCTCGGGAGCCTCTCGCTCGGACCCGTGCCGACGTCCCCGGCCTGGGTGCAAGCCCCGGCGGTCCACGTGTACGCACCTGAGGACGGCATCGTCACCGACGTCCATGTCGGGGCAGGGGAGACCCTTGAGGCCGGTCGGCCGCTGCTCACCTTGCAAGCCGCGTCGTTGACAGGGGCGAGGGCACGTCTCGAAGCCGAACGCGCCGAGGCGGAGCTCTCCGCCAACCAATGGCGGGCCGAGCAAGCCCAGCGCATCGGCGCCGCACAGCTCTCCCTCGCCCAGCCGATCGCGCGCGCCGACGCCGACGCGACCACCGCAGAGGCCGAAGCCAGCGCCGCACAGCGTTCGCTCGCCACCGCCCTGGCCCGGATGGACGCGGGGCTCGGCGGTGCGGAGGACGTGACGCGGTGGCAGCAGGAGGTGGCGAGCCGCCGGGCCGAAGCGGAAGCCGCGCGCCGTCTCGCCGCGTCGCTGCGCGCCCAGGCGCCGACCGTCACGCGGCCGGACGGCGGGGGCCTCGACGCCGACGCCACCGTCGCCGCGCTTTCGGCGGAGCTTGCCGCGCTCGACGCCCGCCTCGCGGCGCTGGTCCCGACCGCGCCCAGCGCTGGACGCGTCGAGGACGTCCGGTCCGTCCGCGGCGCCTACGTTCGCGCCGGCGACGAGCTCCTCCGGCTCCGGCCCGCCGAGAGCACACGCGTGCTGGCCTGCGGACCCCTGCGCACCGCCGCGCCCGCGCCGGGTACGGCCGTCGAGGCGACCTCCGACGCCGGGTCGCTGGTGCTGACCGTGGTCGACGTCGAGCCTGTCGCGAGCCACGGAGAAGGGCGCTGCCCGGCAGATCGACCGATGCGCCGTGTGGTGCTCGCGGCACCGACGCCACTCCCCGAGGGCGCGGTGCTGGCGGTGCGCTGGCCGACGGGGACGCCGTGACGGGGCTGCTCGGCGTCGCGACCCTTTCGCTGGCCCTTGAGACGGCGAGCGCGACGCCGTGTGCCTTGGCGTCGCTCCGAGACGCCGTCGCGACGCGTTGGGCGGCGACCGACGCCCAACTCGACGCCGCCGCGGAGGCCGGCCGTAGGTCCGCCGCCGGGATCGATGCGCCCGATCTGCGCGTCGGCGTCGACAACCTCGACGCCGACGCGACCCCACCCGGCGCGGCGTTCGTCCTCACGGTTCCGATCCCTGCGCCGTGGATCGAGGTGGCCCAAAGAGGGGTCGCTGACGCCGAGGACGCCGAACGCCGAGCGGTCGTCGCCGGCTTGGTCGCCGCCAGCGTCGGGGAGGTCACCGAGCGCTACGGCGAGCGGCTCGCGGCGCAGACCCGTCGCGAGGCCGCCGAGTCCGCACGCGACGCGGCGCGCGCACTGGCGGCGCAACAACAGCGGGCCGCCGCCGCCGGCTGGATCAGCGCGGCCGAGGCCCTACGAGCGCTCGAAGCGGTCTCCCACTGGCAGCAGCGCCTCGACGAGGCGGTCGCCGACGTCGCTGCCGCCGACGCCGCCCTCCTCGGCTGGGTCCCCGACCTGGACACCACACGCTGCGAACCCGTCGCGTCGCCCCCGCTCGACCCACCGGCGTGGACCGACGGCGAAGCCGACGCGCGCGCCGTCGTGCTGGAGGCCCGAGCCCGGGTCGCGCGCGCGGAAGGCCTGCCCTGGATCGACGCGGTGCGCGCCACGATGACGGCGCGCGACGGGTCACGCCCCGATGGCGGCGTGGGCGTCGTCGTCCGACTGCCCTGGCCCACAGGCGCCCAGGCCGAGAGTGCAGCGTGGCGCAACGAGGCCGCGCTCGCGCGAACGGCCGAGATCGAACGTCAGAGGGCCGCGGACGCTCGCTACGTCGCCGCCGCGACGCGCTGGAGGAGCGCCGACAACGCGCTCGCCGATCGCGTGCAGGCCACCCCCGCAGCCCCGGTTCCCACGGGCGACCCGGCGGCCGACGCCGACGCGCGTCTCGCCTGGGCCGGGCTGATGTGGTGGCGCGCCGAAGCAGAAGCGAGCGCGATCGAGGCCGCCGCCGAGGTGTGGGCGCTCCGCCCCCCTTGACGCGACGCCCCGAGTTGCCACGATGGACGACAAGTCGGTGGCCGCTGGTTCGTCCATCGGGCACAACAGACCTAGCGCCCCGCCCGACGTCCCTTGGAGGACCCTTGAAGCGCACCCTGATCGCCGGCGTCTTCGGCCTCGCATTGACCGGCGCCATCGTCGGCGCTGCCGCCGTCGGCTTCTCCGCACCGCCACCGCTGCCCACCGCGGCCGAGCAGCCGAACCTACCGGTTCCACCCGAGCTTTCTCCCGTCGCTCAGGCGGTGGGCATGGTGCTCACGAACTTTCACTACGGCGGCGCCGCCATCGACGACACCCGCGCGCGCGCCTGGCTCGCCGCGTACTTTGACGACCTTGACCCCCAGAGATTGTACTTCCTGCAGTCCGACATCGACGCGCTCACCACAAAGTGGGTCACCGCGATCGACGACGACCTGCTCTCGGCGCGGCCGACACTCGCCGCGGCCTACGAGATCCATGCCCGCTACCGGACGCGCATCGACGAGCGGATCAGCGCCGCACTCCGGCGCCTCGAACAGCCGCTCGGACTCGAAGGGACCGACACCGTCGAGATCGACCGTAGCGAGGCCCGATGGGCGAAGACACCGGCCGAACTCGACACCCTGTGGGAGCGTCGCCTCACCGAGCAAGCGATCGGGATGACGCTCTCCGCGAGCACGAGCAGCGGCGAGCCCGTCGACCGGCTCCGCAAGCGCTACGAGCGCATCCGGCGCGATGCGTTCGACGTCGACGCCGCCGACATCTTGGAGATCTACCTCGCTGCGCTGTCTGGCACGTTTGACCCGCACTCGGTCTGGATGAAGCCGGCGAGCAAGGACAGCTTCGACATCGACATGCAGGACACGCTGACCGGCATTGGCGCCGTGCTGGGCGCCGAGGACGGCGTGGTCGTCATCCGCGAGCTCGTCGCAGGGGGACCGGCGGCCAACTCGGGCCTCCTCGAGCCCAACGACCAGATCCTCGCCGTGAGCCAAGGGGCGGGCGCACCCCCGACCGACCTCGTGGAGATGCGCATCGACCGCGTCGTTCAGTTGATCCGCGGCAAGGCCGGCACCGAAGTGGTGCTGACCATTCACCCGGCCAAGGCGTCGGACCCCAGTGAAACGAAGCAGATCACGCTGGTGCGCGAGCGCGTCAAGCTGAGCCAGGCGGCCGCCAAAGGCGAGATCCGGGTCGTACCATCGCCCACCGGCGACAAGCGCATCGGCGTCCTCGACGTGCCGTCCTTCTACGTCGACAGCGAAGCCGAACGACGCGGAGATGCCGACTACGGCAGCACCGCGAACGAC
>JBJONI010000080.1:0-6484 GCA_046051915.1 Pseudomonadota bacterium | reverse complement strand
CGCGGGTACCGTCGAGATCGGTGTCGGGGGACCCGCACAGGTCGGACGCCGGCGTGATCAGCTCAAACCGCATCGACTCTTGGCTGTAGTTGTACAACCCGAAATTGCCCGACGGCAGCGGGCGCCCTGTCGCCGCCTCCCATTGGGCCGCCGTGACGTCGAATTCCAACTCGGTGGCCGTGTTGATGGTCGCATCGGTTGAGACGTACACCATCAGCCGGTCGGCGCCATACACCACGCGAACCCAGTACCACGTGTTGTCCGACCAGCCGGTGTTGCCGAACCGGACACCTTCGGCGACCTCGTCCACGGCGCCGACGTGGGCCCAGAAGTCACCGCTGGCCGGAATGCCAGACACGCGGCTGACGGCCGTGCCACGCTCCGCGGAGCCCAAATCGGCCGAGCTCTGCGCTGCCTGCTTCCAATCAAAGAGGAGGTATTCCGCGTTAGGGTCGGCCTCCTCGCCGTCGGTGAACCCCACCACGAACCCCCACCAGTCGTCGTCGTTCGTCGTCTCCACCCGTGCACGAAACTCGATCACACCAAAGTCAGCGGGCAGCGTGGTCGAGAACACCGTGGCGTACGAATTGATGGCCTGCGTCACCGCGCGGCGACCGGGTTGGACGGTCCACTCCGGAGGATCGTGGGAGACATCCAGGTAGTATCCGCTCGCCGAAACCTCGAAGTAAGGCTCGTAGCACTCAAATTCGGCTTCTAGCTCGCAGAGATCGGAGCAACCGTCTCCGACGACGACGTTTCCATCGTCGCAGGCTTCACCCGCCGTTCGGGTCCCGTCGCCGCACGCTGCCTCCGCGGCCGCAGGAACCGCCAGGAGGGCCGCCTGAAGCAGCAAGAACCGTGCCCATGCCGTACCGCGAAACCGAACCATAGGACCCCCAAACCGGACACCTGCCTATCCGAGGGTCGCGCTCCCGTCATTCGGTGTGCGTCATCCCGCGGCGGCCAATGGCACGTGCCACTGCCAAACGACCGCGTCGGGCGGTTCGAGGCGCAAGCTCAAACCGCCGCCGTTCGCGCGTGCGACCTCGCCGCAAAAGCCCAAGCCAGCCAGCGGCAGGCGCACTTTGCCGCGTTGCTGGAGCGGAAAGGCGCGGTCCTCAAGGTGGGCGAGGTGCTCGCGTACCGCGGGGAACGTCTGCCCTTGAAGGACCAGTTCGGCTTCGTCCCCGACTTCACGCAAGCCAGCGCGAATCTTCTTGCCCCCTGGGGAGAGTTGGAGGGCGACTCGGAGCAGATCGAGGACCGCCTGCCGCAGGTCGGCCGCGTTGCCTCGCACCCACACGGGCCGCGTCCCTGTGTCCCCTTCGAAGACGACGCGGCCGCCAAAGAACGGCCGTGCCGCCTCCTCTCGCAGCACCATCGCCAGGTCGACGGGGTCACCGCGGGTCGGACTCAGCGTCCGCCCCAAGTTGTAAACCCCGTGGAGGATCACTTCCATCGTGTCTGCTACGGCGAGCAACATCTGCAAGTCCTCCGCGTTCTCCGCGCCAAAGACACCCTCGCCTTCCAGCGCGGAGAGCGTGAAACGCATGCCTTGGAGCGGGCTACGGAGGTCGTGGGCGAGCGCGGTCGAGAGCCGTGCCGCGAGCGGCGTCCACCGGCGGCCGCGCGCCTCGAGACCGCGCAGCCGCGCCTGCACCTCGTCGTCACCCGCGTCGTCGGCGACCACGTCCGCAGCGCCGTCCGCGACCGCGGCCCACACGCCCGCCATCGGCGCGCCAAACAATGCGAGCCGGCCCGAAGCGAGCACCTCGGCGACGATGGCCTCCGGCGTGCCCGCGGGCAGCCATGCGACGTCGGTCGGGTCGCCGGGCCACGGCACCCATGGGAACGCCGCCGCGAGCGCCTCGGACGGCGTGACAGGACACACGAACGCCATCAGGGCCTCCCCTCAAGCGGCTGACCCGCGGCTTCCCATCCCTTGGTGCCCCCGTCGACCGAAAGGGCCGTGAAGCCCTCCGCGGCCATCTTCTCCGCCGCCTGCTTCGAGCGACCGCCCACCGCGCACACGAAGTAGACCGGCTGGTGCTTGTCCAGCGCCGCGATCGCCGGGTGGTCCGCGCTCAAGTCGGCCAGCGGCACGTGCACCGCACCCGGGATGCGCCCCGTCACCCACTCGTCCGTGGTCCGAACGTCGACGATCTGAAGCCCCGTCGGATGCCGTTCGACGAAGCGCTCCAGCGCGACCGTGTCCATCACGCCTGCGGCGCCGCCGAGGCCTGAGCACCCGAACATCACCACGGCCACGACCACCCAAGCGGCCTTCTGCAACGAACGCATGCGCCCTCCCAGACGCCCGCATAACGCCGCGGCACGCCGCGCGAGCACCCACCCCGCGCACGCTGTGCAGCCGGGGACCACGGTCCCACCGACGTCCTCGGTTGGGTGCGCGCCGTGATGCCGAACGTTGGGCGAACGGTTGCGCGCCGTTACGGCGAGGAGGTCGCGCCGACCGAGGCTTGCGACGGCGGCCAAGGAAACGGTCGGGTGGACTTGCGTCGCGATTCGAACGCGTCACGCTCCGCCGACGTGAACGGGGTCGTCGAGGGTTCGACGACATCGCGAACGAAGGCCTCGACGCCAGCGCGAATGCGCTCTCCCCAATCGTTCTCCGTGCGGCTGTCCCACAGATCCAGCAAGGCCCGTCGCCGCGCGGGCATGTCGGACAACGGACGATCGCCCTCGATCGGTTCGCCGCGGACCCAAAGCCCTTCGAGGCGCTCCGGGAGGTTGGCGAGCTTGACGTCGATCGCGGCGTCTGCGATGCGATCGTTCCACGACGCCACCGGCTCCGAGAGCGTCGTCCACGCCTCTCGCTCGAATTGATGGTAGCGCCGCGGACTCACGAGTTGGCCGCCGGGTCGAATGCAGAGCGGAACCAGGATGCAGGCAAGGTACGAAGCGGGCGTGACCTTCGCCACGGGCGGCTCGAAGCGCACAGGTTGCCGCTTCACCTCGACGCGCCCGTCGTCGTAGAGGACGACCTCACCGTGCCACGTGGCGTCGTGACGAAGGATCGTCCTGCCGTTCTTTTCGATGACGCGCCGATAGCCAAGCGCCTCGGCTTCCTCGATCACGCGCTTGCGGGCCTGCGCCGCGAGGTGCTCCGCGTAGATGACCATCGTCTGCACCTCGTCGAAGCCCTCGTCGGCGGCGGCCTCGGCGGCCTGCGGAACGGTCGCATCGATCGGACCCGACGGGGCCGGCGCCGCCGCGGGGTTCGTCCCGGAAGCAGCTTGGCCCAGCGCGAGCGCGAGAGAGAGCAGGACGATCACCAAACCTCCTTCGCGATCGGAGGGTTCCCGAAGGCGGCACGCGCCGCGAGCGCCTCGTCCAGGGAGCCATAGGTGCGGACGTCGGCGCGTGGGTGCACCGAGAGCAAATCCGGAGAGTTGGTGTGCACCAGCGTCACCCAACCCGTCGCCCGGTCGCGCAGCAGACGCCAAGCCGCGCCACGCCGGTGCGGGCCCGATTCGCGCGCGAAGGCGTCACGCGTCCACGTCTCGTCGAATCGCCACAGGCCCTCACGGTCGAGCAAGAACACCGCGGCGACATCGGACGCAGCGAGCGCGGCATCGAACGGGCTGCACCATGCGACGAGCGTCACCGCCACCTCACCACCGCTCTTTCACCCCACGGACCCCCGGGCGCAAGGTTGACGTCCGCCGGTCGGTTCGCTACGCGCGACGTCCCCAGCGCAGGTGAGGTCCCGATGTCCACGATCTTCCAAGTCCGCGGTCGCGCCATCCTCGACTCGCGGGGCAACCCCACCGTCGAGGTCGAAGTCATCACGGAGGACGGCGTCCAAGGCCGCGCGGCCGTCCCGTCCGGCGCCTCGACCGGCGAACACGAGGCGGTCGAGCTGCGCGATGGCGACAAGGCGCGATGGCTCGGAAAAGGGGTCGACCGTGCCGTCGAGCACGTCAACGGCGTGATCGCCGGGGAGTTGATCGGCCGCGACGTCCGGGACCAAGCCGCGATCGACGGGCTGCTCCTCGCGCTCGACGGCACCCCGAACAAGGCCCACCTCGGAGCCAACGCGATCCTCGGCACCTCGCTCGCCGCGGCGCACGCTGCCGCCGCGACGTGCGACCTCCCGTTGTGGCGCTACGTCGGCGGGCCGCTCGCGCGCACCCTGCCGGTGCCCCTGATGAACATCCTCAACGGCGGTGCCCACGCCGACAACAACGTCGACATTCAGGAGTTCATGGTCGCTCCCGTCGGTGCGCCGACGTTCTCCGAGGCCTTGCGGTGGGGCACCGAGATCTACCACCACCTCAAGGCGGTGCTGAAGGCCCGCGGGCTCGCCACCGCGGTCGGCGACGAGGGCGGCTTCGCGCCGAACCTCCCGAGCAACCGGGCCGCGCTCGAGACGATCCTCGTCGCGATCGAAAAGGCCGGCTTCCGTCCTGGGGCCGACGTCCAGCTCGCGCTCGATGTCGCGGCGTCCGAGTTCCACCGCGACGGACAGTACCATCTGAGCGGCGAGGGCCGCGTCCTCGACGCCGAGGGCATCATCGACCTGTACGACGGCTTCGCCAGGGACTTCCCGCTGTTCAGCATTGAGGACGGCCTCGCCGAGGACGACTGGGCAGGATGGAAGCGCCTGACCGAGCGCCTCGGCGGACGGCTCCAACTCGTCGGCGACGACCTGTTCGTCACGAACACCGAGCGACTCTCGCGCGGCATCGCCACGGGAACGGCCAACGCAATCCTCGTCAAAGTCAACCAAATCGGCACCCTCACCGAGACGCTCGAAGCCGTCGACATGGCCCACCGCGCGGGTTTTGCGTCGATCATGTCCCATCGGTCGGGCGAGACGGAGGACTGCACGATCGCCGACCTCGCCGTCGCTGCGGGCAGCACCCAGATCAAGACCGGTGCGCCCTGCCGTTCCGACCGCGTCGCCAAGTACAACCAGCTTCTGCGGATCGAAGCCGCTCTCGGGGCCGCCGCCCGGTACGCGGGGCCGCGTGTCGGCACGACGCGCTGAAGCGCGGGTCGTGGTTCGACGCGACGCACGGCTTGCATTAGGCTGCAACCTTCCCTGAGGATCGCCGTGGCGTTCGACGTCGGCACACACTCCGGCACCTTTCACGCGGACGACGTGCTCGCGTTCGCGTTGATCCGTCGGTTCGTGGCCCCAACGGCCAACATCGTCCGGACACGCGATCTGGAGCGTCTCGCGACCTGTGACATCGTGATTGACGTCGGCGGCGAATACGATCCTGCCAAGCGGCGCTTCGACCACCATCAGATCGCGTACCGCGGTCCGCGGAGCTCGGCGGGCATGATCCTCGACTGGCTGCAAGCCGAGGGCCGCGTCCCGTCGGAGCTCGCCGACGTCCTGCGCGACCGCATGGTCGATTACATCGACGCCGTCGACACTGGCCGCGAGGCCCCGCGCCTCGACGTGCCATGCCTCGCCCGGGTCGTCGAGTACCTCGGCCAAGGCCGCAACACCGCCGAGTCCCAACTCGAAGGCTTCCTCGCCGCCACGGGCATCGCAGCCCAAGTGCTCGACGGGATCATCCGGGCGCACACAGAGACCGCCGCAGCCCGCGACGCGGTGCTCTCGGCGATGGCCGCCGCAGAGGCCCAAGGATCGTCGGTGGTCGAGTTCACCGATCTCGTCCCCTGGAAGCCGGTCTACTTCGCACACGGGGGCGCGGAGCACCCGACGGCCTACATCCTCTTCCCGCAAGACAACACCTACAAAGTCGTCGCGATCCCGCCCACCCTCGGCCAGTTCGAGCAGAAGCGCCCCCTCCCGGAGGCTTGGGCGGGCTTGATCGGCGAAGGGCTCGAAGCGGCGTGTGGCGTCCCCGGCGCACAATTCTGCCACAAAAACCGTTTCATCGCCGTCTTTTCGACCCGCGACGGCGCGCTGACGGCGCTCGCAAACGCCGGTCTGCTGCGCCCGTGGTCCAGCGCAGAGTTGCCAGAACCCACCGAACCGGAGGGCGCGACGCCCGGCGCGGCCACGGAGCCCGTCTGACGTCCCCACGCAGGCCGGTTAGCGGCGTGCGGGGGTCGGCATGCCCGAACGCTTGAAGCTCGGTGGGTTCCTCGTCGCATGGCTCGTACTCACGGGCGCGCAGGTCGTGGCCTTCCAAGGCCTCAGCGACCACCTTGCGTCCGCCATCGCCGTCGTCGCCGTCCTTCAGTTGGCGAAGCTGCTGCCCACGCGCGCCCGTCTGCGCGACCTCGGGCGCGCAGAAGACGACGCGATCTATGGCCTCGTGCCGTTCCTCAACGCGGCGCTGTTCACGTGGTTGCTCGCCGGGACGCCCACGGAAACCCTCTGGGAACAACGACGAGCGCTGCACGCCGGCGCTGGCGCGCTCGCTGCCTGGGCCGAGGGCCTTCGCCGGGCGGCGCGATCCGGCCCCGCGGTCGCCCTCGCGACACTCGGCGTCGGGCTTGCCGGCGGCGCCGCGACCGAAGCCATGCAGCCCTCGTT
>JBJONI010000079.1:0-5706 GCA_046051915.1 Pseudomonadota bacterium | reverse complement strand
CACGCGCGGCACCGCCCCGCGCGCCGAGTTTAACGGCGGGATCGATCGGCGCAAGCCTCAGGATCGACGCCGATCCAAAGCCCGATCGAAACGCCGACTTTGCGCGGCGCTCCGGAGCGTGCCCGACGCGTCGTGGCGGCGCGCGCCCCCGCACGGGCTACAACGACGGGGCAGGGAGGCCGGTTTGCGAACCGCGATGCCGATCCTCGCGGCGGCCGTCGGCGGCGCCGCCCTCGGTGTTTGGATGTGGCGCCCCGACGAGGGCTCGCAGCTCCGCGCGCGCCTCACCGAGGCCGCGAATGCGCTTCCCGCACCCGCGGCGCTCCCCCAAACACCGCCGAGCGCCGTCGACCGAATCGAGAGCGCGGAGGCCCTCCGGGCCGGTGAACAGGGCGTGCTCTGGACGATCGTTCGACGGGAACTCGGTCGGGCCCCGCACCCCGCCGCGCGCGCGCTCGCGGAAGCCGCGGAGCGCCACGCCACCGCCCTACGCGCCTTCCGTGCCGGCGAGGCGTCGATCCCGTTGCGCGACCTCGAGCGCGCCGGCGGCGCGTTGGTCGCGCGCATCGAAGGCGCCGCGCTGATCAACCCCGTCATCGCTGCGCAGTTCGCACGGCTCGAGGGCCTCGGGGCGGCGACCACGGCCGTGCCCTCCGCCCCGAGACCGGCTAGCCCTGCCCCCTGACCGTCGGAGGATCCCATGTCGCTGCGCCGTCGCGCTTTCGTCCTCGGGGGACACATCACCCCGTTCATCGGCAAGAAGCACCCGGACTTCATCTGGCCAAAGCACCCCGATTTCGGCAAACGCGACAACCCGACGCTCGAGGAGACGATCACCACGGCCGTCCTCGGCGCCCTCACGGCGACCGGCGTCCCCGCCGCGGCCGTTGAGAAGGCGTGGATCGGCAACTTCGTCGGCGAGCTGTTCAACCAGCAAGGGCACCTCGGCGCCGCCGTGATCGGCGCCCACCCCGACCTTCGGTTCAAGCCTTCGATGCGCGTCGAAGGGGCCTGCGCATCGGGTGGACTCGCGTTCGCGTCCGCCGTCGAGTCGATCCAAGCCGGGAGCGATGTCCTCCTCGTGGTCGGCGCCGAAGTCCAGACCACGGCTCCTGCGCGCCAGGGCGGTGACTACCTCGCCCGCGCCTCGCATTACCGGCGGCAGCGTCCGATCGATGACTTCACGTTCCCGGCCCTCTTTGCCGCGCGGACCCGTGCGTACCGAGAAGCCTTTGGGGTCTCTGAGGAGGACATCGGCCACGTCGCGGTCAAGGCGTACGCCAACGCCAACCGCAACCCGCTCGCCCACATGAAGGCCGTGTCCATGACGCTCGACGTGGCGGCCTCGGCAAACGAGGCCAACCCATGCTTCCTCGGCAACGCCGAGCTGTCGCCGTGGCTGAAGATGTCGGACTGCTCCCAGGTCTCCGACGGCGGCGCCGCGCTGATCGTCGTCTCGGAGGAAGGCCTGTCCCGCCTCGGGAAGACGCAGGCCGATGCGATCGAGGTCCTCGCGCTCGAGGTCGCGAGCGGCGACCTGTACGTTGACGGCGACCTGACGAGCATGCCGACGACGAAGGCCGCGGGCGACCGGGCTTACGCGCGCGCCGGCGTCACGCCAGCCGACGTCGGCGTCGCCGAGGTGCACGACTGCTTCACGGTCACCGAGCTGCTGATGATGGAGGCGTTGGGCTTTGCGGCCCCCGGCCAGGCCGCCGCCCGCGTCCGCAACGGCGACACCGCCATCGAAGGTAGCCTCCCGATCAACACGGGCGGTGGCCTCGTCGGCTTCGGCCATCCTGTGGGGGCGACCGGCGTCAAGCAGATCCTCGAGATCTACCGCCAGATGAAGGGCCTCGCCGGCACGTACCAGGTTCCAGGACGCCCCAAGGTGGGCCTGACGGCGAACATGGGCGGCGACGACAAGACGGCGGTCGTGGGGATCTTCGCGAACACCTGACACGACCGCGGGCGACGGGGGCGCGGGAGGGCTAGGGTGCAGGCAACTCGCCGAGGAGCCTCCATGTCCGCTTCGTCCCGTCGTCCCCCGCTAGCGCTCGCGGTCCTCCCTCTGCTGGGCGGCTGCGCTTGGTTCGATGGCGTGAAGGAAGACGTCGATGGCCTCCTCGACCCCGACGTCATCGTCGGCCTGTTCACGATCGTGGAGCCTCCACCTGCCCAAGTCGACCTGTCTGCACTCGGCCTTGGCATCGGCATGGCCGGCACGGTGTTCCTTGCCGACGCCCGCAACATCTCGGCCCTCGAGGACTCCCCGGTGATCGGCGCGACGGTGGAAGTCACGGGCTGCGGCGCGACCGTCACGCTTCGGGACGAGGGCAACGGCGCCTATACGCTGCTCCCCCCGTCGGCCCTCGACGGTTGCCAACAGCCGATCGTCGTTGAGCGCACCGACGTCGACGACGGTCCCTCCGCGACCATCGCGTTCCCCGCCGCGCCCAATTTCTCGTTCCCCACGTCCTGGCGGCCCGGAGACGCAGACATCGTCGTCCCGCTCGCTGGATCGCCGTTCGACAGCGCACTCGTGATCACCGCCGACTTGGTCGCGGGAGAGATCGTGTACAGCAACGAGCCCCAAGACGTCCTCGAGACGTACAACTTCCTGATGGGGACCGGTGCCCTCGACGACATCGCCCTCGGCGCGGGCGAGCTCCGGGCCGACACGCTGATGGGCCTTGGGGTGTCGGGGCTGGTCAAGATGCCCAACAGCGACCTCATCGGCGCCAACACCGCCCTCTCCGTCCTCCACGGTGGCCGCACGCGCGCGTGGCCCATCCAGACGTTCCCGTTCTGACGCGCCGCCGGATCCAACGCGGCTCCTACCTTGACCCGAGCCCTCGCCGTCGTTAGACCCCTGAGGTCGCCGATCCGGCCCCTTCAGGCCGCGGCTCACCGTTCGAGGCAGACCATGGCTTCCAAGACCGCCCAGACCGAGTACCGCCGCGCGCTCCGCAACAAGAACGCCGGCCGCAAGCGCAAGAACGCGCTCGCGAACCACGGCAGCACGCCGAAGTTCCCGATTCACACGCCCGAAGCCGACGCCAACGCGCCGGCCGCGCAGCTCGCGCCGCAAGCCCAGGGCTGAGACCTGAGGTCGGGCGGATGACGCCCCCGATCGTCGGACACACGACCCTCCGTCACGCGCTCGTCGGCGCGCTGGCGGAGGGTCGTCTGCATCACGCGCTCCTCCTCGAAGGGCCCGAGGGCGTAGGTCGCACCACGGTCGCGCGCTGGTTGATGGCGCGCGCCAACTGTTCGGCGGCACCTGGGGTCGAAGCATGCGGAGAGTGCAACGCGTGCCGGCGTATCGGTGCGGGCACCCACCCCGACATGCATGTCGTGACGCCCGACGGTGCAGGCATCCAGGTGGCGCGCATCCGCGAAATCGTCCGTGCGCTGGGGTACCACCGTCACGACGCTTCCCACAGGTTCGTGCTCATCGAGCCGGCCGAAGCGATGGCCGCACCGGCGAGCAACGCCCTCCTCAAGACGCTGGAGGAGCCGCCACCCGACACCCACTTCGTGCTGATCGCCCGCCACGCCAGCGGGTTGTTGCCGACGATCGTCAGCCGGTGCCAACGGCATCGTTTGGCGCCCGTCGACGACGCGACGCTCGCGACGTGGCTCCAGGAGCGCGGCGTGGACGATATCGAGCGCCGGGTCCGCGCTGCCGAGGGCGCCCCCGGACGCGCGCTGGCGCTGTCGGCGGAGACGCTCGCCGAGACCGACGCCGTCCGCGACCGCCTGCTCGGTGCCCTTGCCGGGGATCTCTCCATGATCTTCGAGCTCACGGAACAACTCACCGAAGGCAAAGGTGCAGAGCGCAAGGTCGGGGGCCTACGTGCCCTGGACCTGCTGGAAGAGTGGATGGCCGACGTAGCGCGCGTCCAAGCCGGGCCACCTGTCCCCCTGAGGCATGAGGCGATCCGCCCGCGCCTCGAAGCGTGGCATGCCGCCCTGTGGCCGCGCGGCCTCGAACGCTGCGTCGCGTCTTTGGCCGAGGCGCGCGCGGACCTCGCCGCCAACGTGGCCCCGCGCACCGTGCTCGACGCGTTGCTCACGGCGCTCGCAACCGAGCTAGGCGGCGCGCGCAGCGTGACCTGACCGACAGGATCAGCGTCGCTCGCGCTCCGCGAGCCACGCCAGCACGTCACCCGCCAAATACAACGACCCCGCGACGATAAGCTCCTCCGCATCGGCGTCGAGCTCATCCCATGCCGCACGGACCTCGCCGGCGTCCGACACGGCCACCGAAACCTCTCCCATCGCACCCGCGAGCTGCGCGGTGGTCAGCGCCTTGGGGTGACCGAAGGTCACGAGCGCCACCTCGTCGACATGGGCGAGCAACGGCGCCAACACGTCGCGAGGGGGACGCCCGTCCGACATCCCAAACACGAGGATCCGGGGGGAACGACGCGGCTGTTCGGCGAGCCATGCCGCCAGCGCAAGCGCGCCCTCGACGTTGTGGGCCCCGTCGATCACCAGCCGGTCATCGATGCGCTGGATCCGCGCCCCCACCTTCGCGCGAGCGAGGCCCTGCACGATCGCCTCCCCAGTGACCGGAAACCCAAGCTCCGCCAGACGGTGCAGCACGCCCACCGCGACCGCTGCGTTCCCTCCCTGATGGACGCCAGGCATCGACAGCGTGACGGGGCCAACCTCTCCCTGCGGGGTTTGAATGCGCCATCCGTCGGCGCGACGCTCGCGTCGAAGGTGCGTGCCGGATCGCCACAACGGGGCTTGGGCCATGGCGGCGGCCCGAGCCAGCACGGCCGCCGGCCCCTCCGCGATCGGCCCCAGAACGACGGGCACGCCCGGCTTGATGATGCCCGCCTTCTCGGACGCGATGGCCTCCAGGCTCGGCCCGAGCTGCTCCGTGTGGTCGAGGCCGATGCTCGTGATCGCCGTGACGATGGGCGAGACGACGTTGCTGGCGTCGAGCCGCCCTCCCAGCCCGACCTCGACGACCGCGACGTCCACCTGCTCCTCGGCGAACCATACAAACGCCGCGGCTGTGAGCAACTCGTAGGCCGTCAACGCGTCCGGGCCGAGGCCCTCCGACGCCACCCAGTCTTGCCGTGCGCGCTCGACCCCTTCGAGCAACGCCCGCAGTTTTGCGTCGCTGATCGGGTGACCGTTCAACGCGAACCGTTCATTCAAAGCCACCAAGTGCGGCGACGTCGTGGTGCCGACACGCAACCCGGCCGCGACCAGCGCTTCGGTCACCATCGCAGCGACGGAGCCCTTTCCGTTCGTTCCACCGATATGTACGACCGGCACCGCGAGGTGCGGCTCGCCCAGCGTCGCCAGAAACGCGCGCATCCGCTCTAAGCCGAGCTTGACACCCGCGAAGGCGAGCCGGTCGACGACGGGGTGGGATCGCACGCGAGCCTCAGCGCCCCGTGAGTTGGCGGAGCAAGCGTGCCACGACCGCGCGCTGCTGCCCGCGCGGCACGATGTCATCCACCATGCCGTGGGCGAGGAGGTACTCCGACGTCTGGAACCCCTCGGGCAGATCCTGCCCAATGGTCTCCTTGATCACGCGCGGTCCTGCAAAGCCGATCAGCGCCCCCGGCTCCGCGAGGATGACGTCACCGAGCATCGAGAAGCTGGCGGCCACGCCGCCGGTCGTCGGGTGCGCCAACAGAGAGATATAGGGCATCTTCGCCTCATCCCGAAGAATCCCGA
>JBJONI010000078.1:0-11270 GCA_046051915.1 Pseudomonadota bacterium | reverse complement strand
GCGGACCAAGCAGCCACCAAGCGATCGACCGCCTCGTCCTCCAGCGCTTCGACGCGTCGGGCCAGCGCGCGTCGCTCCTCGGCCTGCCGGTCGACGACGTCAAGGACGGCAGCCCCACGGGCCGAAAAGCGCGCCGCGAGCCCGTCCGCGACCGAGACGTGGGCGGCGACGAGCCTGCGCAGGCGGTCCCCGACCGCGAACGTCACGCGGGTACCTCGCGCACCGACCGGATGATGGCCGAAGATCGCGAGCGCGCCGAGCTCCGCGGTGTTCGCGACGTGGGTGCCCCCACACGTGTTCAAATCGACCCCCTCGATCTCCACCAGCCGCAGCTCGCCCTCAAAGCCGTCGGGAAGCAGACGGGAGCGGATCGCGGCGGGGTCGACGTCCTCGACACGACGGTTCCGCACCGCCCGCGCGTCGCGAACGAGCTCCGCGACGGCGTCCTCGCCCTCCCGCAATCGGGCGGCGTCCACGTCGCGGGTGCCGAGCTCGATCGCCACGGTGTCGGGTCCGAGATGAAACGACGTGGTCTCCCAACCAAACCGTGCCCGCAGCACCGCCGTCAGCAGGTGTTGCCCGGTGTGTTGCTGCATGTGGTCCCACCGACGCGCGACGTCGACCCGCACCCGGTTCGGCCCAAGCTGCGGGGCGCTCCCGCAGCGGTGCACGACCTCGCCCGCCCTTCGCTGCACGTCGACGACCGCGGCGTCGCCAATCCAGCCGTGATCGGCGGGCTGGCCCCCGCCCTCTGGGTACAACACCGTCGGCGACATCCAAACGTCGAACCCGACATCGGCGGGCGCCACCCGGATGACGCGCGCGTCGTCCACCCAACGCCGGGGGTCGGCCTGCCAGGGGGTCATGCGACATTCCAGCGCGTGACCGCGCGCCCCACCCGCCGCTCGGCCACGAAACGCCCACCGAAACGCGCCACGCCGTCCGCGCGAAGCCGAGGCGCGTGGTCGGTGAGGTACGCCTCCAGCGCCGCCCAGTCCTGCACCGCGTACGCCACGCAGAACGAGCGACGTCGTGCTGGGACCGGATCCACAACCTCCCAGAGCTGCGCGGAGAGCATCCCCGGGACCGCCAAAATCTCGGCGACGTGGCCCGGAATCCAAGCGAGCCACGCGTCGACCACGTCGACATCGAGGTGGCAGGTGACCTCATAGACCACGCTCGCTTCGGCGTTCGGCTGTGTCATCGCGATCGCTCCTCCCCCTCCGTCGTGTACCATCGAACCGTGGAGCGCACGCCATGATCGAGGTCGACGGGCTGGTCAAACGGTTTCGGGCGCCGTTCCGCGGCGAGATCGTCGCGGTCGACCACCTGTCGTTCCGGGTACAACCCGGAGAGATCTACGGATTGCTCGGTCCGAACGGTGCGGGCAAGAGCACCACGCTCCGCACCCTCGCCACGCTCGTTCAACCCGACGGTGGCCGCGTCGAGGTCGCAGGCTTCGACGTTCGGCGCGACCCGCTCAAGGTGCGCAGCCGGCTCGGCTGGGTCCCGGCGGAGTCGGGCGTTCCGCACCAACTCACCCCGCGCGAGGTCGTTCGGCTGTTTGCTCGCATTCAAGGCGTCACGAAGCCCCACGTGCGCGCCGACGCCCTGCTCGAGCGGCTCGGCGCGTTGTCGTACGCCGACACCCCGTGCGGCGAACTCTCCACGGGCATGAAGCGGCGCGTGGTGTTGGCGCGGGCGCTGGTGCACGACCCGCAAGTGCTGCTGCTCGACGAGCCGACGGATGGCCTCGACGTGAAGGGCCGTCGCGAGGTCCTCGACCTCGTCCGAGAGCAGGCGGCCGCCGGCAAGACGGTCGTCGTCTCGTCGCACATCATGGTCGAGGTGGAGCGCGTCGTGCAGCGGATGGGCGTCGTCGCTCAGGGGCGGCTGCGCGCCGAGGGCGTGCTGTCCGACGTGCTCGCGGCAGCCAACGCGGACAACCTCGATGACGCGTTCCTTGCGTTGACCGGGGAGACCCTCGGTCACGCCGAGGCGATTGGGACCCCCTCATGACCGGTGTCCTCGGCCCTCTCGTCGCCCTGACCGTGACCTTGGTGCGGCGTCTGCTGCGCGAAGGGGTGGTCCTGCGAAGCCTCGCGTTCCCTGCGCTGCTGTGCGCCGGCGCGATCCTGCTCACCGTGGTCGGCGTCACCGTCCTGCGGCCCCCGCAGAGCGTCGGCGTCACCGAGGGGCTCGCCACGCCCGCGCTGGTCGCCGAAGCCGCGGAGAAGGGGTGGTCGGTGACGGTCGTCGAGGACCCGGCGGCGGCGGTCGACGCCGAGCGCGTCACGGCCGCGACCGATGGCGCCACGATCTGGCGCAAGCGAAGCTCCACTGCGGCCCTCGACGTGGAGGCGTTGCTACGGCGGCACCTCGGCGCCGGATGGTGGATGGATGTGAGCCTTGGCCAAGCGACGCGCCAGCGGTCGTACCGAAGCAACGAGATGCTGTTGCGGTTCATCGGCGCCCTGTTTGCGATGTACGGCGTCGTGTTCGGCGCCGGATCTGTGGCGCGAGACCGCGATGAAGGGACGCTCGCGGCCGAGGTCGCCACGGCGGTGCCACGGTGGGTCCACGGCACCGCGCGGTGGCTCGCCTCCACCTTTGTGCTCGGCGCCTTCTACGTGTTCGGCGTCGCGCTGTTCCACAGCTTGGTCGGCATGCCCGACCCTGTCGCGGTCGCGTTGCACGGCGTCGCGGCGTCGGCAGGCTCGGCTGCGCTC
Source organism: Pseudomonadota bacterium (assembly GCA_046051915.1). Lineage (GTDB taxonomy): Bacteria > Myxococcota_A > UBA796 > UBA796 > JBEIFN01. The sequence continues at coordinate 8,541 of JBJONI010000078.1, read as the reverse complement.
GGGATCGCCGTGGTGGGTCGTGCCGGGATGGCGCAAGGGTTCATCGCACCGCTCTCCGTCGGGCTCGTCCTCGTCACCTCCCTGCTCGGGTGGGGGTTCGCCGCGAACGGCCCGGAGCAGTGGGTGCCGATCGCTTCCGTGCTCTCGGAAGGCACCCCCGGCGGAGGCGCGGCGGCGATGAGCCTGTTGTGGGGCGTCGCAGGGATCGCGCTGTTCACGTGGCGCAGCACGACCGAGTAGCGCGTCACGCGACGTCCAAGGACGTTTCAAGGCGTCATGCGGCCCAGCGTCGCGACCCAACCCGGGTCAACCTCTCCTCACCGGGCTATGCACGAGGACCTTGGAGCGCCCATGGCCGCCACTGCCATCGTCACCCCCGTCGCGTCCTTCGAAACCCACCCGTCCCGGTACAAGCACTGGACGCTGGAGGTCGACGGCGGACCCGTCGCTCGGCTGGTCCTCGACATCGCCGAAGAGAACGGGCTCCGTGCGGACTACCCGCTCAAGCAGAACAGCTACGACCTCGGCGTCGACATCGAGCTGCACGACGCCATCGAGCGCCTACGCTTCGAACATCCCGAGGTACGCACCGTCGTGTTCACCGCACGAGGCGGGAAGGTGTTCTGCTCGGGCGCCAACATCTACATGTTGGGGACGAGCACGCACCACTTCAAGGTGAACTTCTGCAAGTACACCAACGAGACGCGCTGCGGACTCGAAGAGGCCTCCGCCGAGAGTGGCCTGCGCTCGATCGCGGCCTGCAACGGGGTCGCCGCCGGCGGTGGCTATGAGCTCGCGCTCGCGTGCGACACCATCGCGCTGATCGACGATCGCAACAGCGCCGTCAGCCTCCCCGAGGTGCCGCTGCTGGGCGTATTGCCCGGGACGGGCGGGCTCACCCGCCTCGTCGACAAGCGGAAGGTTCGCCGCGACCTCGCCGACGTCTTCTGCACCCGCGCCGAGGGCTTCCGGGCCCGAGACGCCCTGAAGATGGGCTTGATCGACCACAGCTTCCCGCGCTCTGCCTGGGACGCCAGCGTGAGCAGCCTCGCGGCGCAGCTCGCCGCCGCCTCCCCCGGCCGGGCGACGTCGGGCATCGTCCTTCCGCCCCTGGCCGTCACGGTCTCGCCGTCGGGCGACCGCACCTACCCCTACGTGACGATGACGGTCGCGGAGAACGGACGCACCGCGGAGATCGTGGTCCGCGCGCCCACCGACGCGCCGCCGACGACCGCAGACGACCTCCGCGCCGCGGGAGCGTCCACCTGGGCCCTCGCCGCCTTCCGCGAGCTCGACGATGCCCTCGTCCACCTGCGGTTCAACTTCCCGGCGGTGGGGCTCGTCACCCTGCGTGCCGAGGGCAACCGCGACACCGTCCTCGCGCACGATGCCGCGCTCGCCGCCCTCACTGGCGACTGGCTCGCGGACGAGATTCGCTTCTACCAAGGACGCACGCTGCGTCGGCTCGACAACATGGCGAAGTCGATCTTCGCCGTCGTCGAGCCCTCAAGTGCGTTCGCGGGCGTCCTCGTCGAGGCGATGCTCACGGCCGACCGGATCTACTTCCGGGCGGACGACGAGGGGCGCAACACGATCGTGGTCGGCACGGCTTCGGACGGCCGCTTTCCGATGGCGCACGGCCTTTCCCGTCTCGCGAACCGGTTCACGGCCCTGCCCACCCGGCCGGCGGAGATCCTCGAACGTGCCGGCGAGCCCCTCGGTGTGGACGACGTCACCGACCTCGGCCTTTGCACCCTCGCCCCCGACGACATCGATTGGGACGACGAGCTCCGCATCGCGATGGAGGAGCGCCTGAGCCTCTCGCCCGACGCGCTGACCGGCATGGAGCAGAACCTCCGCTATGTCGGGCCTGAGACCTGTGAGACGCGCATCTATGGCCGCCTGAGTGCATGGCAGAACTGGATCTTCCAACGTCCCAACGCGGTGGGCGAGCATGGCGCGCTCACCTTGTACGGGCAACCCGAGCAACCACGCTACGACTGGGGACGCACATGAGCATCGACTACAACGAGCGCATTCCCAACAACGTCCAGCTGTCGGACGACCGCCGCCTGCAGCGCGCCCTGGAGCACTGGCAGCCGGCGTTCCTCGACTGGTGGCAGTCGATGGGCCCCGAAGGCTTTCAGGCCGACGACGTCTACCTGCGGACCGCGGTGTCGACGGAGCCCGGGGGTTGGGCGCAGTTCGGGTACGTGAAGATGCCCGACTACCGGTGGGGCATCTTCCTCGAGGACGCGCAGGCCGACCGCAAGATCCCGTTCGGCGACCACATCGGCGAGCCGGCGTGGCAAACGGTCCCCGGTGAGTACCGGAACATGTTGCAGCGGATCATCGTCACGCAGGCCGACACCGAACCCGCCAGCGTCGAGCAGCAGCGGTTCCTTGGCGCCACGGCGCCCTCCCTGTACGACCTCCGCAACCTGTTCCAGGTCAATGTAGAGGAGGGACGCCACCTCTGGGCGATGGTCTACCTGCTCCACGGCTACTTCGGCCGCGATGGCCGCGAGGAGGCGGAGGGCCTCCTCGAGCGGCGGTCCGGCGACGACGACAACCCCCGGATTCTCGACGCGTTCAACCAAAAGTGCCCGGACTGGCTCACGTTCTTCTGTTTCACGACGTTTACGGACCGAGACGGCAAGTACCAACTCGCTTCGCTCGCCGAGTCCGGGTTCGATCCGCTCGCGAGGACGTGCCGGTTCATGCTGACCGAAGAGGCCCACCACCTCAGCGTCGGCGAGGACGGGGTCAAGCGCGTCATGCTGCGCGCCGTGGAACTCGCCAAGCGTGACCCGAACGGCGATGTCCGCGCGCAAGGCGGCGTCGACCTGCCGACGGTCCAGAAGTACGTCAACTACTGGTTCAGCTACTCGATCGATCTGTTCGGCTCCGAGATCAGCTCGAATGCCGCCACGTTCTTCGCGGCCGGAATCAAGGGACGCTACCGCGAAGAGTCCGCCTACACCGACCACGTCGCGCTCGAAGGCACGGTGGCGATGCCCCTGTACGACGGCGGCGTCGAGCGCATCGAGCAGGTCCCGCTGCGGAGCGCGATGAACGAGACGTTGCGCAAGGCCTACATCGACGACTGCACGAAGGTGGTGGAACGGTGGAACCGTGCCTTGGAGCAGGCCGGCACGGACTTCCGCATCACGCTCCCCGACCCTCGCTTCTTCCGTCGCCAAGGCGTCTACGCCGGGCTCCCCTTCGACCCGGCGGGACGGTTGTTGACACCACAAGCGTGGGAAGCCCGCCGGTTTGAGTGGCTTCCTTCGGACCTCGACCGCGCGTACGTGGCCAGCTTGATGCACCCCGTGCTGGAAGGCGGAAAGTGCGCGAACTGGATCGCGGCGCCGCTGCGGGGGATCAACAAGCAGCCGGCGGACTTCGAGTATGTTCGCCGGTCGTGATCTCGCGTTGGCGCTCGGGCTCGCCGCCTGCCATGCAACGGCCCCGTTGGCCGTCGGTGACGTCGCGCCCGACTTCTCGCTGCTGGACGTGAACCCCGCATCGGCCTCCTACGGCGAGGCCCTCGGACCTTCCTCGTTCGAGGGCCGCGTCGTCCTTTGGTACTTCGGCCATGCCAATTGCGGCTATTGCGCGGCGCAGTTCGGCGTCCTCGACCAGATCGCGGACGACCTCGCTGCGACGGGCGTCGACCTGCCGATTCTCGGCGTGAACGCCGCGGGCTTGGAGGACAGCAACGACGCCTTCACCGCCGGCCGGGTGCTCCCGTGGCTTCAGGATGTCGCCACGACCGACGCTTGGGGCGCGTGGGGAGCGGAGTGGCGAGACGCCGTGGTGCTCGACGCCCAGCTCCGCGTCGTCGACAAGCGCAACCTCACGTCGTTCGACCTGACCGACGACGGCCACCAAGCGGCATACACGGAAGCGTTGATCACGCTGGCTGCTGCCGGCGCCGCGCCAGCGGAGTAAGCCCGCCTCGGCAGGTCGCGCCTGACTGGTGCGGGTCCCGGTCTTCAAAACCGGTCGGGGCGACGCGAGAGCGCCGCTCGGTGGGTTCGATTCCCATGGCCTGCCGCCACGCCGCCCCTGCCGTCAGAGTCCGTTCAGCTCCTCGAACCCTGGAAGCTGGCTGAGGTCGGGAACCACAACGATCTCGATACGGCGGTTCATCGCGCGGCCCTCAGGGGTGGCGTTGTCGGCGACCGGGAGCGCATCTCCGTAAGAGGCCGCCGACACCTGTGGGCGAGACATGCCCGATGCCAAGAGATGCTCCACGACGTTGATCGCGCGCGCCGACGCCAAGAACCAGTTGCTCGGGTACCGCGCGGTGTTGATCGGGGTGCCATCGGTGTGCCCTGCGACCTGGAACCGGCGGTCCGACATCGGGCCGAGGATCGCCGCCACGTCGGCGAGCGCGATCTTGCCGGCCGCCGACAGGTCCGCCGAACCCGGCGCGAACAGGACGTCGGTGGCGAGCACGAGCACCATCCGGCCGCCATCCATCCGAACTTGCAGGGTGCCGGCGTCGATCAGGGAACGGAACCGCTCGACGAGGTCGCGGAACTGCTGCACGCGCGCCTCGGCCTGGCGCTTTCGGAGCAAGAGGTCCTCGAGCGCCTTGCGCATCTGGGCGAGTTCGGCGTCCTTGAGGGCCGTGGCCTCCTCCGCCGCACGGAGCTTGTCCTTCTCCGCGGACACCCCGGCAGCGACCTTGGCGAGCGACGCCGCAAGACCAGCTCGCTCCGCCTCTTTGCTCGCGAGCGCCGCTTCGAGGTCCTTGACCTGCGCATCCAGTCGCCCGCGAACGCCCTCGAGATCGCGGACCTGCGCTTCCAGCGTGCCGATCCGCGCGTCGCGCTGGCTGACAAAGGTCTCGAGCTGCGCGATCTCGGCCTTGTACCCGCACGCCGAAGCCCCGAGGGCACACACCGCCCAGCCGGCCGCGATGAGGTTCAGACGCATGCCCCCTCCCGAGAGACGCCGCTCGGCGTCTCGACGTGCCACGATAGCCACCGGTCCACCGTATGCAACCACCCGAGGTGCGCGGGGTTCGTGACGAGGCTGATGTGTTCCGGCGCGCCATCGACGTTGCTCGCCCCCCGTCCCACGCGCATCGGCGTCGCCCCCGCCGCGCACGTCCACCGCATCGCGCCTTCGAACGAGGCCAACAGCCTGTCATCGGAGGCCAACAGGTTGAGCTTGGGCCGTCGCCACGCGCGAGCGAGCGTCAGGTAGTCCACGTCGTGGAACGCGGCCGGCCCCCAGCGCCGCTGGAACGGGAAACGTGCGAGGTCCTCGACGTACGCCGTCGATTCGTCCTCGGTGCCCATCTTCAGCCACCGCGCGGGGAACCTACCCACAGCGCGAGATACGGCGACGAACGCCGTGAGGTTCGCGACCTTACGCGCCCACAGTCGCCAATCGGGTTCGAGGTCGGGCAGCCAGATGTTCGCGGCGAGCCCGATCCAAGCATCGGCGTCGGCACACCCCCACGCCAGCGCGGCGAGCGTCACATGTCCGCCGAGGCTGTGGCCGCCGAGAACCAACGGCCGCATCCCCGCCACGCGACGTGCCGCCGCCGCCACCGCAGGGACATCCCGCGCGACGAGATGGTCGTAGCGAACGGGCGTCTCTGCGCGACCCGACCTGCCGTGACCTCGGAAGTCGACCGTCCAGACCTCCCATCCGCGGGCAGCCCATCGGCTCGCGAGCCCGTCGCCTCGAGGACGGTCGAGGGTACGCGCGTCGCACATCATCGCCGGGAACAGCACGACCACGCCGCGCGCCCCCCCTTCGCCGTGGCGCCGAACGGCGAGCCGCACGCCATCCGGCGTCTCGATGAACCCTTCGCTCACGCCGACCTCTCGCGCATAGGATAGCCGGCGGCGTCAGGAGTTCCCATGCCGACCGCCTTGCGCTTCTCGCTCGACCGTCACGACCTCGCAGGGGTGCAGCACCTCGTGGTTCTCGGCCACCGTGAAGGTCTGCTGTCCGACGCCGTCGCGAGCGTTCTGCCCGAGCGCCTCTCCGCGACCGTCTGGGGCCGGATGGTTGGGAGCAAGCCCGTCACCGACGACGGTCGCGTGAGCACCACGTGGCTGGAGGGAACGCCCGAACGGGTCGTCGCGGCCATGCTCCCGGAGGTGGCTTCCCGTCACAACGCGCCGAGCGGCAGTTGGGCCGTCGCGCCGCTGATCGCAGCCCACCGCAGGGCGGCCGGCCTGGGCATCGTCGTCGCCCCGATGCCCGACGTCCACCACGCGGCCGTCGCTGCTGCGCTGGGCCGCGCGTTCCCGACGTGGGCCGATGGCAGCGACGCCGTCGTCCCCGTCGTGTGGTTGGACGGACCCGATGCGCCGCGGCTCGCGCGCCTCGCCGTCGCAGCCGACGCCGTACGGCGTGCCGCAGAGTGGGTCGACCGCCCACCGTCGATCCTCGGCCCCAACGCGCTGCGCGAGGAGGCCGAGGCGATCGCCCGTCGACACGCGACCGTCCGTTCCCACACCGTCGTCGGCGCCGACCTCGCACGCCAAGGGCTCGGCGGGATCTGGGCCGTCGGCAAGGCCGCGATCGAGCCCCCAGCGATGGTCGTGCTCGACCATCTCCCGGAGGGCGGAGCCGACGATGCCCCGACCGAGGTCTGGGTCGGCAAAGGCATCCTCTTCGACACAGGAGGCCTGAGCCTCAAGGCGAAGACGGCGATGCCCGGCATGAAGACCGACATGGGCGGTGCCGCTGCGGTCCTCGCCGCCTTCGAAGCCGCGGTGCGCCTCGGACACCCGCGCCGCCTGACCGCGATCGTCGCGCTCGCCGAGAACGCGATCGGACCCGGCGCGACGCGGCCTGACGACGTGATCGTCCTCGCGTCGGGCAAGTCCGTCGAGATCAACAACACCGACGCCGAGGGCCGGCTCGTCCTCGCCGACGCGATGGCCTGGGCGCTCAAGCACCGGCGCGTAGCCCGCATGATCGACCTCGCCACGTTGACCGGCGCGCAGGCCGTGGCGACGGGGCGCCGTATCGCGGCGGTCGTCGCCAACGATGGCGGGCTCGAGGACACGCTCGTCGAGGCCGGTCGTCGCTGCGGCGACGTCGTGTTCCCGCTACCGTTCGTGCCTGAGTTCTTGATGCGTGAGTTCAAAAGCCCCATCGCCGACATGCGCAACTCGGTCAACGACCGGAACAACGCGCAATCCAGTTGCGCAGCGACGTTCTTGCATGCCCACCTCGACGGGACCACGCCGTGGGCCCACGTCGATCTGGCCGCCCCCGCCGTCGCCGGAGACCGCGGCACCGGGTTTGGCGTCGCGCTGCTCCTCACCCTCGCCCAAGCCGTCTGACGCTCCGATCACTCGACGGTCACGCTCTTCGCGAGGTTCCGAGGCTTGTCGATGTCACGGCCGAGGGCGCGCGCGACGCCGTACGCCAGCAATTGCAACGGCAGCACCGTGAGCAACGGGCTCACGAAGCTCGGGACCTGCGGGACAGCGATCGCGATGTCGGCGAGTCCGGCCACCTCGTCGTCGCCTTCCGTATGGATAGCGATGACGCGTGCCCCCCGTGCTTGGACCTCTTTCAGGTTGCCGATCGCCTTGTCGCGGTGCTCATCGTTGGGGAGGACGAACACGACGGGCGTGCCCTGTTCGATCATCGCGATTGGGCCGTGCTTCATCTCGCCAGCCGGGTACGCCTCGCACGGGATGTAGGCGATCTCTTTGAGTTTGAGCGCGCCTTCCAGGGCCACCGGGTACGAAAAGCCCCGGCCGAGGAACAGGACGTAGCGAGCGCCGACGATCGCATCGACCGCGGCCTCGATCGGCCCCGGTGCCTGCAAGTAGCGGGACACCTTCTCGGGCGCCGCCATCAGCGCCTCCGCCATGTCCTGGCCGCCGCTGAGCGAGAGGTCGCCCGTCCGAGCCAGCATCAAGGTGAACACCAGCAACGCCGTCACCTGGCTGGTGAAGGCCTTGGTCGACGCGACCGCGACCTCGGCGCCCGAGTGCAGGTACACGCCCTTGCTGCAGGTCCGCGCGATCGTCGAGCCGACGACGTTGACCACGCCCATCACCTGGCCGCCCTTCACCTGAACCTCTTGGACCGCGCCCAGCGTGTCGAGGGTCTCGCCGGACTGCGACACCGCCAAGTACAGGGCGTCTCGAGAGACGAGCGGGTGGCGGTGGCGGAACTCGCTGGCGATCTCGGCCTGCGCGGGCACACGAGCGAGGGCCTCGATCGCCATCGCGCCGACCATGCCTGCGTGAAAGCTCGTCCCACAACCGAGACAAACCACGCGTCGTAGGGCCGCGAGGTCGCGGGGGAGCATGCCGAGGCCACCGAGGCGCGCGTTCCCGTCCGTCGTCTGGACCCGACCACGCAAGCAACGCAGAATGCTGCGCGGCTGCTCAAAGATCTCCTTGAGCATGAAGTGCTCGTAGCCCTCGAGCACGGCCACGTCGTAGTCGTTGTCGATCAGGTGGATCGGCGCCTCGACGTTCGAGCCGTCCATCCGCGTCACCTCGATCTCTCCGGCACGCACCAGCGCGATCTCCCGGTCCT